>JAFGNC010000273.1 GCA_016927175.1 Gammaproteobacteria bacterium
GAGCAGATACCTGCCGAGCCGGTAGTAGCGGTTCTGCGTCGCCGTCAGCAGCGCCGTCCAGCCGTACTCGCTCGTCTGATTCACGTCGGCGCCCGCCTCGATCAGAATCCGCGCCGACTCCATGTCCCCCTCGCGCGCCGCGAAAATCAGCGCCGTCAGGCCGCCCCAGTCGCGGGGCGACGGCTGCCGGTCGAACGCGGCCGCGTCCTCGTCCTCGCCTGCCGCAACGTCGGCAGGCTCGGCCGCGTCGCCGGCGGCCTCCGGCCGCGCTTCCGCGGCGGCCTCAGGAGGCGCGTCGAACAGATTCGAGACGTCGAGCTGCGGCTCTTCGTCGAGCTCGAACTCGACGGACGCGCCGCGCAGCCCCGTGCCCTTCTCGTATTCCTCGATGCGCTCTCGCGCGGGCGGAGCGAGGTAGGGGCGCCGGCCGCGCGGGATCGGCGACGAGCGCAGGCTCGCATCCGCGCCGCGCTCGACGAGCAGGCGCACGGCCTCGGGGTTCGAGTACGCGGCCGCCCACATCAGCGCCGTCGTGCCGCGCAGCTCTTCGGCCGCGTCGACGTCCGCGCCGTGCTCGAGCAGCACCTCGATGGCCTCCGTGTTGCCCGTCCGCGCGGCCATCATCAGCGGCGTCTCGCCGTTGCGGAAACGCTCGCTCGCGTCCGCGCCGGCCTCGAGAAGGAGCCGTATCGTCTCCGCGTCACCGGCCTCGCTCGCGAGGAACAGCGGAGTCACCCCGGCGCGGTTCGCGACGGAGGGGTCGGCGCCGGCCTCGAGCAGGCGCCTCACGGCATCGACGTCGGCGCGATGCGCCGCCCAGTGCAGCGCCGTCGCGCCGTCGGGCTGCGCGGCGCCCACGTCCGCGCCCCGCTCGAGCAGCGCCACGAGCGCGGCATCGTCGCCGCGCATGACGGCGTCCGCGACTTCCGCGGCGAACGCTCCGGCTGCGGGCACCAGAAAAGCCAGCGCGGCCGCGAGGCCGCTTCCGGATCCTGCCGCCATTCCGATTGCGATTCTGATCGAATGCTTCTTCGACACGTGTTTCGCTCCCGTGCATGCCGGCTTGCGCCGCGAGGAGCGGCCCGGAGCCGGCGTCGGAGTTCAGATGCTCTCGATCCGCCCGGTGCTGTCGCCGAAGCTGTCCATGTGGATGCCGTACAGATCGAGGATGCTGAGCAGCAGGTTGCCCGTCGGCACCGTCCTCGACTCGAACTTCAGGTGCCGGCCGCCCTTCAGCTTGCCCGACGCTCCGCCGATCAGAACGTGCGGCACGTCGTAGTGCAGATGCTGGTTCGAATTACCCATGTTCGAGCCGTACAGGATCAGCGAGTGATCGAGCAGCGTGCCGTCCCCTTCGGGGATGTTGCGCAGCCTGTCGACGAAGTACGCCAGCGTTGCCACGTGGTAGCGGTTCAGCCGCGCGTACTGCGCGACGCGGCCGGGATCCTCCGCATGATGGGAGCCGCCGTGGAAGCTGATGTCCGTGCCGCTCTCCGGGTACACGCGGCCGGTCAGATCCCGCGCGTACAGCAGCGTCGACACGCGCGTGATGTCCGCCTGGAACGCCAGTGCCAGCAGATCGAACTGCAGCTTGATGTGCTCGTGGAACGACTCCGGCACGCCGTACGGCACCGCCATGTCCGGCGCCTCGGTCGACGCCCGTGCCGCGATCTCGAGCCGCCGCTCGATCTCGCGCACGTCCTCAAGGTACTGCTCCATCCGCGTGCGGTCGTGGTAGCCCACCTGCCGCTTCAGCGTCCCGAGCTCGTCGCCGACCGAGTCGAGGATGCTGCGCTGCTGCGCCCGCCGCAGCGCCCGCTCCTCGGCCGTGCCGCCGTCGCCGAACATCCGCTCGAACACGACCTGCGGATTGATCTCCATCGGCAGCGGCCGGTTCGGCGTCTGCCACGAGATCGTGTTCGTGTACACGCAGCTGTAGCCTTCCCCGCAGTTGCTCGAGTTGGCCCCCGGATCCTCCACCGCCAGCTGCAGCGACGGCAGCAGCGTCGACTGCCCGTGATGCTGCGCGATGACCTGATCGATCGTCGTCCCCGCCTCGACGTCCGCTCCCGTCGTCTTCTTGGGCTTCACGCCGCACAGATACGCCGCCGCGACGAAGTGGTCCGCCCCGGTCACTCCGGGCGGGGACTCCGAGGACTGCGACCACAGACCGCTCGTCAGCACCACGTGCTCGCGGAACCGCTCGAGCGGCTTCCAGACGTACGGGAACTCGAATCCGCGCTCGGCCGACTCCGGCTCCCAGTAGCCCGGCGCCGCTCCGTGGGGAACGAACGCGCCCAGAAACCGCGTCGGCACCGCAGCGCCGTCCTGCGCCCGCGCCACCGACGACAGCGCCGGCACCATCGCCTCCAGCAGCGGCAGCGCCACCGTCGCGCCGGCGCCCTTCAGGAACGTCCTGCGCGGCAAATGCTTTCTGGTGATGAACATGGCTCTAGCTCCTTCAGTTGGCGCGGGCGGTGCTCGCCTCGCCGGCGGCGCGGGCCGTGCTCCCCTCCGCCGGCGGCGCTTCCTGCGTGACGCCTTCCGGCACCCCGACCGGCCGCGTCGCGCCTTCCCCGCTCTTCGCCTCTGCGCTTTTCGTATTCATCCGGAAGGCGCGGCTTTCCGCGATCGCCGTGATCATCGACGTCAGCGTGTGGTCCTCCTCCGCCGACTTCGCCACGATCTGCCGCACCACCGGCATGTCGTAGTACTCGACTCCCCGGCCGAGCGCATACGTCAGCAGCTTCTCCGCCAGGTTGTGCAGGAACTGGTCCGAATACTTCAGCACGAACCGCCGCACGTCCGCCGGACCCTCCACCGGCGTGCCGTCGTACATCACGTCGGAAGCGTCGATCGGGTTGCCGCTGTCGTTAGTGCGATAACGCCCGATCGCGTCGAACGGCTCCAGCGCGAACCCGAACGGATCCATCAGCATGTGACAGCCGAGGCACGCCGGGTTGTCCCGGTGCTGCTCGAGCTGCTCGCGCATCGACGGCGGCCGCTCGTTCCCGGCCGCGTCCGCCACCTTCGGCTCCAGCGCCGGCACGTTCGGCGGCGGCGGCGGCGGCGGCACGCCGATCAGGTTCGTCAGGATCCAGTTGCCGCGGATCACGGGCGAGGTCCGCCCCGGCTGCGCCGTCGCCGTCAGCAGGCTCCCCTTACCGAGCAGCCCCCGCCGCACGTCGAGCTCCTCCCCGAGCTCGATCCGCCGGAAATGACTGCCCTGCACGCCGTCGATGCCGTAGTGCTTCGCCAGCCGGTCGTTGACGAACGTGTAGTCCGCCGTCAGCAGCTCCAGCGCTCCGCGGTCCTCCCGCAGGATGCTGTCGAAGAACAGCTCGGTCTCGCGCCGGAATGCCTGGCGCAGGTTGTCGTCGAAGTCCGGGAACGCGTCCACCACGGGCGCGTGGCCCTCGAGATTGCGCAGCGCCAGCCACTGGCCGGCGAAGTTCTCCGTGAACGCCTTCGACCTGGGATCCTCGATCATGCGCCGGACCTGCTCGGCCAGGACGCCCGGCTCGCTGAGCCGGTTCTGCTCCGCCAGCTCGAGCAGCTCATCGTCCGGCATGCTGCTCCACAGGAAAAACGACAGCCGCGAAGCGACCTCGAGGTCGCTCAGCGCGTAGACCTCGCCCGGCGCAACCTGCCGAGGCTCCCGCTCGATCCGGTAGATGAACTTCGGATCGACCAGCACCCTCTGCAGCGCCATGCCGATCCCCGCCTCGAAGCCGCCCTGCTCGCGCCCTTCCTCGTAGAACTCCATCAGCGTCGCGACGTCCTGCTCGGTGTCGAATCCGCGATACGCGCGGTGCGCCAGCCGTGACACGATCCGCTCCGCGCACGCCTCCTCGTCAGCCTCGCCCGACGGCCGGCACACGAAGATGCGCTGCCGGGCCGGCGTGTCGCCCGCCCCGTTCGCCTCGTACGGACCGTCTATCCGCACCCGGCCGATGTGCGGGTAGAACGTGTACCCCGGCAGCCCCCCCGTCTCGATCGTGCTGCGCTCGAACGCGTCGTTCAGGTCGAGCAGCGGTGCATAGTTCGTCGCGAGGAACGTCACTCCGACCTCGTGAGGCCCTGCCGTGACCGGCAGCCGCACGTCGATCGTCTCCAGCTCCCCCTGACCTCCGCCGAAGCCGCGGTTCAGGTTGAACTCCTCGTCCCAATCGAGCAGCGCCACGCGCTCCCCGTCGAGCAGCACCTCCAGCTGCTCCCCCCGGACCTCGCCGAAAGGCCGGAAGTTGCCCATGTTGCCGAGGTTCACCGCGAAGATCTTCAGGTTGTACTCCCCGTCCGCCGGGAACCAGTGATCGATCAGGACGCCCCCGCGCGTCCCGAAAGGCAGACCCTCCACGTGATAGTTCTGCGTCGTGTCCTCCGCAACGCGGTACACCGCCTGCGTCGGACGGTCCACGTGCCCCAGCGCCAGGCGGCTGATCTTGCCCGCCGCCGACAGATACGCCTCCAGCAGCGCCGGCGACAGGCTCAGCGTGCCCGCCTGATTGTCGAACCCCCGGCTCGAGTCGTCCGACGGCAGAAACTCCGCCGCGTCCACCGCGAGCCCCAGCAGGTCGCGGATCACGTTCGCGTACTCTGCGCGGTTCAGACGGTGCGCCCCGGGCGGCGGCAGGTATTCCTCGTAGCTCGCATCGAGCTCGCCGGAGATGAACGACACCAGCTCCCGGTACGTCTGCTCGTCCGGCCGCGGCCCGTCCGGCGGCGGCATCATCCCCGCGCGCAGCTTGCGCACCACCTTCTCCCAGGTCTCCCGGTGCGCCGCCACGTCCGCCAGGTTCAGCCCCTCCAGCGACAGCTCGCCGACCTGCTCGAGGTCGTTGTGGCAGTCCGTGCAGTACGAGGCCAGCGTCGATTCGTGCGTCTCCGCCAGCTCTTCACGAGATTGGCTGCAGCCTGCAACTACCGCGACCGCGGCGGCCGCGAGGCCGCCGGCCGCGAATGAGCGAGTAATTTTCGATCCACTCTCGGTCAAGACGCCCTCCTTTGCACCGACTCTTGCGGGCCATCGGACGTACCCGTCAGGGCACGATCGGGCTGCTTCTGTCCACCGACGAACCTTCTCCGCCGACCATCAGCTCGTGCGCGTAGTTCGCCTGCTGGCAGATGTACTCGAACAGCTCCGTTCCCGCGTCCCATTGCAGGTTGAAGCTGCCCGTCCAGGGCGCCGTATACGCGCCCGGGTCGTCCACCGTGATCTCGTACTCGATGGTCTCGGCGTCCACGCGCGTCAGCCGCTCCACCGTGTGCATCTGCTCGGTGTGAGGCAGGCCGCGGCGATCGAGCCAGAACCCTTCGTTGAAACCCGTGCTGTCGATGACGAGCGTATCGCCCTCCCACCAGCCGATCGAATGGCCGTAGTAGCTCGGCGACAGGCTGCGCGGATGCGACCGCCCGTCCATGTAAACGGTGCGGAAGGTATGAGGCCCGCCGATGTCGAAGATGTAGATCCTCTTCGCTTGCGGCAGCTCCACGATCTCGACGCCGTACGGTGTCAGGAACTGCCGCGCCGTGCCGGACGCTTTGCAGCGGGCGTGAGGCTCCATCTCGTGGACCTGTCTCGCCTCGTACACGCCCTTCGCCCACGGCTTGAACGGGACCTCGTCGGCCGGTGCGATCGGGTCGAAGATCCCGAACAGCGGCGTCCAGACGCCTTTGTCCTGCGGAGTCGCGCCGCCGAGCAGCACGCGGCCGTCCTCGTTCCGGGGCGCCGGCCCCGGTGGCGGCAGATCCGGATCCCGCTCGCGCCGCTGGGCCGCCGCCGGGTCGATCAGCAAGGCCGCGATCAGCGCGACTGCGGCGGCCTGCAAAACCAGTCTCATGTTCTCTTTTCTCCCGTCGATCGGCGCCGCGGAACCGTCGAGGTTGCGCGGCCGCCGTCCATCCATCGGGCTGCGGGGCAGCGGACTAATCGCTGCCGCGCCGGCTCGAGTTCGCGTCCAGCGTCTCGCCGGGGCGCCCGCCCGTCGCCGTCAACGTGACCGCGCGCGCATTGAGGCGGTTGCTGCCGTTTCTGGCCAGGAACCCTTCGACGGTGACCTCTTCGCCGATCTTCAGCGAGTCGCGCCGCCAGCCCCGCCGCTGCAGGCCGTGCGGCGGCCCCATCTCCGCGCCCCAGTTCGCGACGTCGCCGCTCTCCTCGTCCTTGACGTTGATGTAGAACCAGACGTGCGGGTTGGTCCACTCCACCTTCGTCACGATACCGGTCAGCGTCACGGGCTTTTCCGCGTCGAATTCCGCCGAGAAGGAATGATGTGCCCACGCCGCGCCGCTGCCGAGCAGAAGCCCCCCCGCGACGATGCCTGCCAGTCTGCTCTTTTTCATGTCCGTTCCTCCTGCTGTCCCGTCACTCGACGGATCACGATCTGTTGTCCTGACAAAAATAGGAAGGCAGCTCCTCGCCCCCGACCCAGCGCAGATCCCAGCTCGCGGTCCAGGGGCGCGTGTACGCTCCCGGATCGTCGACCGTGACCTCGTAGCGGAGCGTTTCGAAGTCGGGCCGCGAGAACCGCTCTATGAGCCGCAGCCGGTTCGTGTGCGGGAGCCCGCCGTTCGTGAACCAGAAGTCTTCGTTGAAGCCGACGGTGTCGACGACGAGCGTGTCGCCTTCCCAGTGGCCGACGGAACGGCCGTAGTAGAGCGGGTTGTCGTCATCGCCGCCGACCTGGCCGACCTGCTCGCGGCCGTCGAGCCAGATGATCCGGTAGTTGTGGTTACCGCTGCCCATCAGCACGAAAATCCGCTCCCGCTCACGGTCCTCGACAAGCTGAACGCCGAGCGGCGACTGCATGTACCTGACACCGCCGGGCGGCTTGCAGTTCAGGAACAGCGGATCGTCCTGCAGCTGACGGCGCTGCCGGTGCTGATAGAGCCCGAGCGCCCACGGCTGGAACGGCGCGACGCGCGCCGCGTCCGCGACGTTCTCGAGCAAACCGGACGCATCGAGCGCGACGTCTGCGCCTTCCTCGACGAGAGCCGTCTCCGTCGGGTGGCTCCAGTAGCCGTCCTGCACGTCCGGCGACCCGAGCATCGGCTGGCCGTCCGGCCAGCGCGGGGCCGGACGGGACGCCTTGAGCGCAGGCGGCGCGGCGTCGGTCGCTTCGAGCACGCTGCGGCCGGTCGACTTCAGCACGACGTCCTCGCCCCAGATCTGGCGCGTGCCGTTGCGTGCGACGATGCCGCTCACGCTGACGGCGTCACCCGGCCGCAGCGCATCGCGCTTCCAACCGCTCCTCTCGAGCAGCACCGGGCTCTCGAGCTCCACGGCCCAGTTCGATGCAACGCCCTCGTTGCCTTCGATGTCGACGAATACGTGCACGTGCGGGTTACGCCAGTCGACACGCGTGACGACGCCGTCGAAGCTCATCGGCTTCTCGCCGTCGAACTTGCTTTCCACGGCATGGTGGGCGGCGGCGCCATGCATGGCCAGGGCCGCGATGGAGCCGCAGAGCAACGACGAGAGTGGCTTCAGGTGCAGTCTCATCATTGCCGGCTGACGTTGAACACGCCGCCGCCTCGCTGGTGTTCCCATGTGCCGACTATGGAGCGATTCGGCAGCTCGAGGTTTTCGATTTTCCCCTCGATCACGTAACGCATCGGCCCTGAATCGCTCGGCGCTTCGGCCTCGATCGAGACGACCCAGCCGTCGGGATCGAGAGACGCCCGCGTGATCGGAATATCGTCCGTGCCGGGATTGATGACCCCGGTGATGTTCTCGCCGTCCCAGTCCAGAACGAGCAGCACGTTGTCGCCATGAACCTCGTTGGACTCCCAGGTGCCGAGCCAGGATCCCTTCAGCGGGTGGCCCTCCTGTGCGGCGCTCGGCAGCGCGGCCGCGCAGGCCATTACCGCCGTCAGCACGCAGGCGCGCACGGCTGCCGTTCTCCCTGTAACGCTCAGAAATTTTGTCAGCACGTCAAAACCACCATTCACTCCACCGTTTGAAATATCTCGCGTGAATGATCCGGTTGCCAGACCATCGCGAATTGCGTTATTTACAGTACCACCCTGGGGTTATGGACGGTAGCGCGAGGCCGTCCGCGGCCGCGAAAACCGCTCCGGAACGCTCCCTTGCGCCGCACGCGGCGACCGGCCGAGCGGCAGCGCCGACGGGCGTCGAGCGGCGTCCGTCGCCCCCGGTTACGACCCGTTCCGTGAGGTCGCCGCAGGGCAGCCTTGCACAGGAAACGCTCGCTCCGGGAGCGGCCCCGACGGGTGGCGCCGGATCATCGATGACCATCCTCCCCCTCCCTGGCAAGCCGGTGTTTCCGTCTGGAGCCCCGTCGCCCCCGGCCCTGTCGCGAAGCTCGGACCGATAGGCCGAACGATCAAAAACTTAGCTTTGC
>JAFGNC010000039.1 GCA_016927175.1 Gammaproteobacteria bacterium
CTTTAACATAATATACATTATGCGCACTAGGCCAGACCCCGCGGCGCAGCACGTCCATCACGCCAGCGCACGCTGATCACGGCCTGCGGTTACGCTCGACCCTCGGCAGATTCAGCTTTTGCGCCACGTCGGTATTTTTTACATCGGCTGAGCTGCCTGATTAAGTAACAAACGTAACGTACTGTTTGCACGATGGGTTTCGGATCGGGCACGTGTCTTGCTTTGCCATGGGCATGCGCACGAAAACGTTTTTACGACTGTTGGGCCTGGGCATTTTCCTCAGTCTCGCGCAGCATGCGGCCGCGCAGGACTGGAGCGTGATCGTCAACGGAAAGGCGATCCACGTGAATTCGTCCAGGGATTGGAACGAGCGAAACTGGGGACTCGGGCTCGAGCGGGAGTTCGACACTCAGTCCCGCTGGGTCAAGGTGGCTCTGGTGAACGGCTTCAAAGACAGCCAGAACGCCATGTCGTACATGGCCGGCGGCGGGCTGAAACGCCGATTCAGGCTGGATTCGCTCGCCAATGACCTGTATGTCGACGTCGGCGTCGTCGGCTTCGTGATGACTCGCGAGGACGTCAACCACAACAAGCCATTTCCGGGCCTGCTGCCCGCGATGACGATCGGTACGCGCCACGTGGCCCTGAACCTCACTTATCTGTCGCAGAGCATGATGGACAGCGCGACGAACGTGACGCGGGTGGACCCCACGGTCAGTGGCCTGCTGTTCCTGCAGCTGAAGCTCGACCCGCGGCTGCTCGGATTCGGACCTCGGGGTCGCCGCAGCGCCTTCTGAGCGCCAGCGCCGATCCCGCGGCCCCGTAAAGTATTCCGGCGCACCGTCGACACCGCCCGGACCGCCGGTCGGCCGCGGCTCGCGGCTCGCTGCACTCGGCACACCCTTGTGCTATCTTTTTCGATGGAACGGTGAACCCGGCCGCGCTTTGGGAATCAAAGTGTTGGGTCCACCAATAGCAGCTCGATCAGCAGGAAAAGCACCATGCGACACCTGATGTCCGTCAGACGCTCAGCCGCTCTGGTCGCCGGCCTCATAGGCAGTTTGCTTTTCGCCACGACGTCGCAAAGCGCGTTGTTCGTGTCGGAAAAGGAGATCCTCCGCCAGTCCCGGGTTCAGTGGCTGATGATGAAGAAGCAGCTGCCGGTCGTGCCCGACGGGCGCGTCCAGAACTACGTCGAGTGCATCACGAACTCGATCATCGACGTGCTGGACGAGCCGCATTCCGAACTGGACTGGGAGGTCGTCGTGTTCGACGACGACTCGATCAACGCTTTCGCGATGCCCGGCGGCAAGGTCGGCGTATTCACCGGTATTCTGCGGGTCGCCGATACGCCGGACGCCTTGGCGGCGGTGATCGGCCATGAAATCGCGCACCTGACCGCGGATCACGTCATGGAGCGCGCCAAGAAGGAGCAGCGCACGGACGCCCTCGTAATCCTCGGCGGTGCCGTGACGGGCATGGGCGACGTCGTCCGGGCCGGCGCGACGATCGGCCTGAATCTGCCTTTCAATCGTGGCCAGGAAAGCGAGGCGGACGTTGTCGGGCTGGACTACATGGCGAAGGCAGGGTACGACCCCCGCTCCAGCATCCACCTGTGGAAGAACATGGCCGCGACGAGACAGGGACGCACGCCGGAATTCCTGTCGACCCACCCGTCGGATGACCGCCGGCTGGACGATCTGGTCAAGAGCCTGACGCCGGCTCTGCTCGAATACAACGGCGCGCGCGAAGCGGGTAAGCGCCCCACCTGCTCACCCTGACCGCATCAGCCGGTTGGAGCTTCGTCCGTGGGATCGCCGCTCCGCCGAGACGGGGCGGCGCCTGCGCCCTCTCCCGCGCCTGCGCCCTCTTCCGCAGGTTCCGGCCCTGACGATTCAGCCGGCACTTCAGGCTCATCCGCGGATTCCGGCACCTCGAGCTGACCGTGCCCGATGGGCGGCGGCGGTGGCATAACGCCTTCGTCAGCGTAAAGCTCAAGCAGCTGATCGTCGTTCATCGAACGGATGCGGCGCACTCGGCACATGTCCTGCATCGTCGGGTCGATCGCCACTTCTTCGCCGACCCCGCCGGGCGTCGAACGCCCGAAACCGCCGGGTGCCGTACGCCCGAAACCGCCCGGACGTCCGGTGACCGGGTCGATGCGATCGCTCGCCCCCAGTAAGCTCGGGTCGAGAATGCCCGTGTAGGCGTAAAGCCCGCGCGTCGTGCTGCAGACCTGAGGCTCGCGGACTCCCGTCGCCCGGTCCAGCCGTCCGACCGCCAATTGGAAGAAATGGATCTGCGGCGCGATCGAGACGTCGCAGGCGAGGCCATCGAGCTCCACGACGAACGGGCAGCGCTGCTGGCCGACGTAGACGACGATCGTCGACCGGTTGACGACTTGGAAGCTTCTGACGTCGCGCTCGTAGAAGCAGTCCGTGGTTTCGCAGCGGGCAACTGGACCTGTGTCTTCCGACGGGTTGCCCGCGCAACCGATCAACCACGACGCGACGATGCAAACGGCAAGCCTCATCAGCGTGTCAGAAGAGAAGCGGAAAACCACTGTAGGCCGGTTTCGGGCCCATGTCCATCGGGCTGGCAGCGCCTGCTTCGATGTGTCCGCCGCTTCCGCTCACGATCAGCGGCTTACGGCTCCACAGGCTCGCGATCTCCCGCGCAATCAGCAGCTTGGCGCTCGGAGAGCGCGCCGCCGTTGCCACATTGTCCACGCTCGGCGGTCGTCGGCAGTCAGCGTCCCGGCGGGTTTTACGGCGCCTCGTCGCCGCCGCGGAGGCGTGCGCGCACGCGAACTGCGACGTCCGGGTGGTCGCAGAAAATGCCGTCGAGCCCGGCGACCGTATACAGCACCTCGAGGAGCCGCTCGAAGCCCGATCCGCCGACGGCCGGATCGTCGCGCCGCAGCGTGTACGTGTGCAGGCCGAGCCCGCGCGCTCTGATCTGCTCGACCAGCGGAGCCGCGGCCGGATGCCCGTGGAGCCGCGTCACGAGCTGGGAATAATGCGGCGCCACGACGTCGGCGTACTGCGCGATACGGCCGAGCGTCTCTGTCGTCAGGACGTCCGCGTTTTCGGTCAGCTGCACGAGCCTGAGCCGCGTCCCGAGCTCTTCGCGACAGCGTCTGAGCTCGGCCGAATCGAAGCACTGGACGAAAACGCGTTGGTCCGGCGCCGCATAGCCGTAAGTGTCGAGAGCCGCAAGCAGCGCCCCGGCGAGATCGAAGCCGTGCCGGTGATGCCAGTCGGGCCGCTTGATCTCCGGGTACAGGCCCACGTCGCGGCCGGTCGTCCTGTTCAGCTCGCGGATCAGCCGGATTTCCTCGTCGAGCGTGACTATGCGGAACGCCACGGCGTCGTCGGCGAACCGGCCGTCGCGCGCGCGCCGAGAGCTGCCCGGCTGCCGGCGCTCGACGATCTCGAGCGTGCGCAGCTCGGCGAGGTCGAAATCGATGACGTAATGGTGTCCGTCCGGCCGGCGCCTGTCGCCGAAGCGCTCGGCGACGTTCGTGACTTCGTCCAGATGGATGTCGTGCAGCACGACGAGCTGACCGTCCCGCGTGGCGACGACGTCCTGCTCGAGAAAATCGGCGCCCTGCCCGTACGCCAGCATCTTCGCTTCCCGCGTGTGCTCGGGCAGATAGCCGCTCGCGCCCCGGTGCGCGATCACGGCCGTATCGATGTCCATCGTCGGTTGGTCGCGGGCCGCGCGGCGGCCGCCGAGCCGCCTAGTCCGGCATCTCGAACTCGATGACCTCCCAGCGCGTGGTGTCTTCGTGCCGGGCCTGACGGCGGGCGGCGTCGACGATGGCGCGCTCGTTCCAGCCGACGGTCTCCGCCGCGCGTTTCGCCACGTCGGCGGGCACGTCGCCCTTGCCGCCGAAAGGCTCGACCGCGATGATCGGGAGGTCGAGGGCCTGCGCCGCGTCGAGCTGATAAGTGATCCAGTCTCTGTGATCGGCGTACAGCGAACTCAGAACCAGCACGACCTCGGCGGCCTTGATCTGATTCCGCAGCTCCTCCTTCAGCGCTTCCTTGCCTCCCGTGGCGGGGACTCTGTCCGGAGCGCTGCAGTTCACGTAGAAGAAGTTCGATGCGGCTTCGAGATACTCGAACACGCGATGGTAATCCACATGATCGCTGAACGAGTGAGTGACGAAAACGCGGATCGGATTACGTTCCGACATCGGCCCTTATCCGTGACTTGACATTGGCTGCCGACCCTACTCCGGGCTCCCCCCAAATGCAACGAACGGCCCCGCGGTTTCCCGCGGCTGCGGGATTCCCACCGCGGCGCTCCGCCCGCTTCGCGTGGAGGAAAACGCCCTGAAAATGCAGTGTTGCGTCCGGTACACTGTTCGAATGCGGCTATTGCTCTACAACATCCGTTACGGCCTCGGGCTCGGCGCGGCGCTGCACTGGCCGTTGCCGGGCGTCGGGTACCTGATCGGAAACGTCGGGAACCTGCAGCGCATCACCGATTTCATCAAGGCGCAGAACCCGGACATCGTCGGGCTCGTGGAGGTCGACACCGGCTCCATCCGCACGCGGCGCATCAACCAGGCCGAAGCGATCGGCAAAGCGCTGGGACACTACTCTGTCTATCAGTGCAAATACGGAACCAGCTCGCTGAATCAGCGCCTGCCCATCGTGCGCAAGCAGGGCAATGCATTTCTCGCCGCCCCGCACGTGCACGGCGAGCGGTTTCATTACTTCGACAAGGGCATCAAGCGTCTGATCATCGAGCTCGAGCTGGAGCACTGCGCGATCTTCCTCGTGCACCTGTCGCTGAAGTACCGTCACCGTCACGTGCAGCTGCACGCGCTGCACGACCTGGTCGTACAGTCCAAGAAGCCCGTGATCATCGCCGGAGACTTCAACACTTTCTGGGGCGAGCACGAGATCTATCTCTTCATGAAGGCTGCCGGCCTGAAGAGCGCCAACGTTCGCGGGCTGCCCTCCTACCCGAGCCGATCTCCCCGCAAGGAGCTCGACTTCGTGCTGTACGGCGAGGGCATTCACGTCACGAATTTCTCGATCCCGAGCGTCAACTACTCGGACCATCTGCCCCTGGTCTGCGACTTCGAGATCGAAGGCAAATCCCGGGCTGCCGCATAAAGGACACACAGTGACGTCGACCTCCTACACCCACTGGCGTCTGAACGTGGACGCCGACGACATCGCCTGGCTCGAGCTCGACAAGGCAAACGCAAGCGCCAACACCTTGTCCGGCGAAGTGCTCCGAGAGCTCGATCAGGCGCTTCGCGAGCTCGCAGCGGGAAAGCGCCCGCGCGGCCTCGTGATCAAATCGGGTAAAACGACGGGGTTCGTCCTCGGCGCGGACGTGAAGGAGTTCGAGCACATCACGGACGCCGCGGAAGGCGCGCGTCTCGCGACGCAGGGGCAGCTGGTGCTCGCGCGGCTCGAGGCATTCGACGCGCCGGCAGTCGCGGCGATCGACGGCTTCGCGCTCGGCGGCGGCCTCGAGCTCGCGCTCGCGTGCACGTACCGGATCGCCGTGCGCGGTTACGAGCGCAACATCGGGCTGCCGGAGGTGCAGCTCGGCATCCATCCTGGTTTCGGCGGAACGGTCCGAACGGTCGAGCTGCTCGGCGCGCCGCGCGCGCTCGACCTGATGCTGACCGGGCGTTCGCTGTCGCCCGTCGAAGCTCACTCGGCGGGACTCGTCGACCGCCTCGTCGAGCGCGACGAGCTGGATCGTGCGGCGGCGGAGCTGATCCGCTCGAAGCCCGCGCGCCGACGCGCGGCCTGGTATCTGCGTCCGCTGAATCTGGCGCCGGCCCGCCGCGCCCTCGCCTCGCGTGTGCGGCCGCAGGTTGCGAAGCGGGCGAGGCGCGAGCATTATCCCGCGCCGCACGCGTTGCTCGATCTGTGGGTCAGGCACGGCGCGCGCGGCCCGGCCGCGTACGCGGCAGAGGCGCAGTCCGTCGGCGAGCTCCTCGTCGGCCGCACGTCGAAGAACCTCGTCCGGCTCTTTCTGCTCCGGGAGCGCATGCGGAATCTGGCGCCGAAGGACCAGCCGCTCGAGCGCGTGCACGTCGTCGGCGCCGGCGTCATGGGCGGAGACATCGCCGCGTGGTGCGCGCTGCGGGGACTCCGCGTGACGGTTCAGGATCGTGCAATGGAGTTCGTCGAGCCGGCGCTGAAGCGCGCCGACGAGCTGTTCCGAAAGCGGCTCAAGGAACCCGGCGCCGCGCAGGCGGCGAAGCAACGCCTCGTAGCGGACGTCGAGGGCGCTCAAGTCGGTACGGCGGAGCTCGTCATCGAGGCGATCGTCGAGAACGTCGACGCGAAGCGGGAGCTGCTCGAGTCGCTGCAGCCGAAGCTGCGCGACGATGCGATCGTCGCGACGAACACGTCGAGTATCCGGCTCGAGGACATGGCCGGCGCGCTCGAGCAGCCCGGGCGTTTCGTCGGGCTGCACTTCTTCAATCCGGTAGCGAGCCTCCCGCTCGTCGAGGTCGTGCGCGGAGAGCAAACGGATGACGCGACCGAGCGCCGGGCGCTCGCTTTCGTCTCGCAGATCGGCAAGGTCCCGCTGCCCTGCCGCAGCGCGCCGGGCTTCGTCGTAAACCGCGTGCTGATGCCTTACATGCTCGAGGCGCTGCATGCGCACGAGGACGGCCATGCTTTCGAGACGATCGACGCCGCGGCGAAGGCTTTCGGAATGCCGATGGGGCCGATCGAGCTGGCCGACCGGGTCGGTCTCGACGTGGCGCTGCACGTCGCGAGGATTCTCGGACCGGTGCTCGGGGACGAGCCGCCGCGCGTGCTGGAGCAGAAGGTCGAGGCGGGAGAAACGGGTGTCAAGGCGGGAGCCGGGTTCTACCGCTATGAGGAAGGGCGCGCCCAGAAGCGCAAGGATGCGCCGAAGCCGGACGGCGACCTGCAGGATCGGCTCATGCTGCCGCTGTTGAACGAGGCCGTCGCGTGTTATGCGGACGGCGTCGTCGACGATGCTGACCTGCTGGATGCCGGCGTCGTTTTCGGCACCGGCTTCGCCCCGTTCACGGGCGGGCCGCTCAACTACGCAAGGCAGCGGGGCGTCGAAGCGGTCATCGAACGGCTCGAGGCCCTGGCCGCCCGCCACGGGCCGCGGTTCCGGCCGCACGAAGGCTGGGGCCGGATCCGGCCGCGCGCGTGACCGCCGTAACACTGACGCCGGAAGGGCCTGTGATAGACTGCCCGGCCGTGAGCTCCACCGCCGTCACCCTCGCGAAAAAGTAAACCCAATCGATGACCAGACCCATCGACATCAAGGAGCTGAAGTCGCTTTCGCCGATGTCCGGCCTGAAGAAGGAGAACCTTCACGCGCTGGTCAAGAAGGTCAAGGTCCGCGAGGCTCAACCCGGCGAGGCACTGTTCAACGAGGGCGATTCGGAGAAGCGGACCGTCTACGTGCTGTCCGGCACCGTCGAGCTTCGAACCGGCGGCGCCACTGCGGGGCGGGTCCGCGGGGGCACGGACGACGCGGTCAACCCGCTGGCTCCGGTTCTGCCGAGGCGCTGCTCCGCGGTTGCGGCCACTCGCTGCGAATACATCGCGATCGACAGCGACCTGCTTGACGTCATGCTGACATGGGATCAGACCGGCTCGTACGAAGTCAGCGAGCTGCGCGGCGAAGCCGGGTCGTCCGACGACTGGATGACGACGCTGCTGCAGACGAAGGCGTTCCACAAGATTCCGCCGGCGAACATTCAGGCGATCTTCATGCGGCTGCAGCAGGTCAACCACAAGGCGGGCGACGTCGTCATCAAGCAGGGCGACGAAGGCGACTACTTCTACATCATCACGCGCGGGCGCTGCATCGTGACCCGCGAGACGCCGCTGAACAAGGAGGGCATCCGGCTCGCGGAGCTCAACGTCGGCGACACGTTCGGCGAGGAGGCGCTGATCTCCGAAGCGAAGCGCAACGCAACGGTATATATGGAGACCGACGGCTCGCTGATGCGGCTCGGCAAGGACGACTTCAAGACACTGCTGAACGAGCCGATGCTGGAATGGGTGGACACGGAACAGGCCGAAGAAATCGTCAAAGCGGGCGGGCAGTGGCTCGACGTGCGGCTGCCGAGCGAGTTCGAGGCCTATCACAACCCCGGCGCGATCAACGTTCCGCTCTATTTCATACGCCTGAAGCTGAAGACCCTGGACCCCGCATCGAAGTACGTGGTCTGCTGTGACACCGGGCGAAGAAGCTCCGCCGGCGCGTTCATCCTGAACGAACGCGGCTTCCAGACTTACGTCCTGAAAGGCGGCCTGAACCGGACGGAGCTGGAACGCCAGTAGCGACTCGCGCGCGGCGCGCCTGCTCCGCAGCCGGCTAAAGCGTATGCGTGGGTTTGTCTCCGCCCAGGGCGCCCGCGAGATAGGTTTCGATACGCTTCTGCGTGTTGCCCTGGTCCTGCTCGCTGAACTGTACGCCGATGCCGGCCGTGCGCTTGCCCTGCGCGCCTTTGGGCGTGATCCAGATGACTCTGCCCGCGACCGGTATCTTCTCTTCCTCGCCCATCACGCTGAGCAGCATGAACACTTCGTCGCCGAGCTTGTAGCTCGAATTCGTCGGAATGAACAGGCCTCCGTTCTTGACGAATGGCATGTACGCGAGATAGAGCGCACTTTTGTCCTTGATCGTCAGCGTCAAGAGTCCCGGTTTCGTCACGATCGTCCCCGATTGGCGGCCTGGAAATCCAACAACAGGACGTGCAGCGCCAGCTCCACGTTGGTCCCCGTGCCCAGCCGATCCAGAAGCCCTTCGGCGGACTGCAGCCGCCTGAAAAGAACCTCGGCCGGCACGGCGAGCCACGGATTATGCAACGGATCCGGACGACGATGTGTGACAGCCTTCGAATCCCCCTCACCCCGGGCGCGGTCCCGGATCGCGCGCTGCAGACGCCGAATCAACCACTCGAGCGCCAGCTCCACGTCGGCGCGGACCCACTCCTCTGCCAGGGTTTTTGCGTCCAGCCGCCTTCGAGAAAGCAAATTAATTTTTTCATCTAATCCGCTGATAAACTTAAGACTGTCTTCACTTGCCAGCGCCAAGGCGCGCAGCGGCGCACGGCCGGACAGCAGCATCAGGGCATCCCGCGTCGGATCGCCGGCGATACCGAGCCAGTCTACCGCCGCCGCTTCCGAAGGCGGCGCGACGATCAGCGCCTGGCAGCGGCTGCGGATCGTCGGCAGCAGACGGTCGGGCTGATGGCTGATCAGGAACAGGTATGTCTGCGCGGCCGGTTCCTCCAGAGTCTTCAGCAGAGCATTCGCCGCCGCCGCGGTCATCGCCTCGGCCGGCTCGACGACGACCGCTTTCGCCTTGCCGCGGAAGCCTTTCAGCGAAAGCGCCTGCGCAACCTCCCGAATCTGCTCGATCGAGATCGTGCGCTTGTCCTCTTCCGGGTAGATCCAATGCAGGTCCGGATGGTGGTCGGCGGGGGCGTGACGGGACCGAAAGGCGCTCGCCGCGTCCTCGGCAGTGAGCGGCCTCGTCGGCGCCGCGGGATCTACGTCTTCGAGCAGCCGGTGCGCGAACACGAGCGCCAGGTTGATCTTGCCGATGCCGGGCGGCCCCTTGATCAGCCACGCGTGCCCAAGCCGCCCGCCGGCGCGGGCCGCTTCGAGCCGGTCGAGCGGGTCCTGCAGCCACGGACAGAGCCGCGTGCCGAGCAGAGCGGCGCCGCTGCCGTCCGTCATCGGGCCGCGAACTCCTGCGCGAAGCGCATGACCGTATCTCGCAGCTGCTGCAGCACGTCCTCTCTGGCGGCCGAAGCGTCGACCACCCTGACCCGCTCGGGATTCTCTGCGGCGATCCGCAAATACGCCCGTCGCACGCGCTCGAAGAACGCGACGCCCTCCCGCTCGAAGTGATCCGGCTCGCGGTCGCCGATCCGGGCGAGACCCACGTCGACCGGGGCATCGAGCAGCAGCGTCAGGTCCGGCGTCACTCCGCCGTGAACGCGGTCCGCGAGACAGGAGAGGAAGCGCTCGTCGAGTCCCTTGCCGCCGCCCTGATAGGCGAGCGTGGCATCGGTGAAGCGATCGCAGACGACCCAGTCGCCCCGGTCGAGAGCGGGCACGATCACGTGCTCCAGGTGGTGGCGGCGGGCCGCGAACATCAGCAGGGCCTCGACGTCGGCGGACAGATCCGCGTGGTTCCCGTGCAGGACCCACTCCCGTATGCGCTCGCCGAGATCAGTGCCGCCCGGTTCCCGCGTCAGCACGACGGCGTGCCCGAGCGACTCGACGCACCGCTCGATCGCGGCGAGGCCGGTAGACTTGCCGACTCCCTCCGTCCCTTCGAGCGTGATGAACGCGCCGCGCAACGTACCGTCCCGCTACTGCCCGGAGACGTCGCGCAAACGGTCGAGATACCGCCGCACGGCCCGGTTGTGCTCTTCGAGCGTCTCGGAAAAGACATGACTGCCGTCCGGCAGTCCCGTCGCCACGAAGTAGAGCGCGCCGCTGCGCTCAGGTTCGACGGCGGCATCGATCGACGCTGCGCTCGGCAGCGCAATCGGTGTGGGCGGCAGTCCGCGGCGCGTGTACGTGTTGTACGGCGTGTCAGTCGTCAGGTCCCGCCGCCGCAGATCGCCGTCGAACGTTTCCCCGAGCCCGTAGATGACCGTGGGATCCGTCTGCAGCCGCATGCCGCGCCTCAGCCGCTCGTGAAACACGCCCGAGATCAGGCGTCTCTCGCTGGCGAGCGCGGTCTCCTTCTCGATGATCGAGGCCAGCGTCAGCGCCTCGTACGGCGTCGTCACCTCCAGATCGGGCGCGCGGCTCTCCCACGCCTCGGCGAGACGCTGCCGGAGCGCATCGTGCGCGAGGCGGAGCAGCTCGACATCCGACGTGCCCTTCGGAAAACGATAGGTGTCCGGCAGGAACTGTCCTTCCGGATGAAGACCGGGGCTGCCGAGCCGCGCCATCAGCTCCTCGTCATCGAGGCCCGACGCCGCCACGGCCTCGTGCGCGTTCAGCTGGCGCCTGAGATCCGCATAGCGCCAGCCTTCCACGACCGTGAGCTGATGCATGTAGACCTGACCCGACACGAGCTTGCCGAGCAGGTCGCGCGGCGTCATGCCGGGCCGCAGCTCGTACTCACCCGCGTGAATCCGCCTTGCGTCTCCGGTCAGACCCGCGTACCAGGTCAGCACTCGGGGATGCTCCAGCATGTCACGCCGCGCCAGCTCCTCGCTGACCCGGTGGAGGGGCGACCCGCTCGGTACCTCGAGCAGGACCCGCTCTCCCGGCACGTCCAGCGGCGAGTCGAGAGTCCGCCATGCCAGATATCCCGCGATTGCGGTCGCGCTCAGCGCGAGCACGACGAGCGCGGCGCCGGCGAGCAGCCACTTACGTAACCGGGCCATATCCCAGCAACCGCATCAGCCGGCAAGTCGTCGGGCCGACGCCGAACTCGTGCGTGTCGAGGGCACGGACCGGCTTGATACCGAACACGGCATTCGTGATGAACAGCTCCTCGCTTTCGACCAGCGCCGTCACGTCGAGGTCCGCTTCGGAGGAGTCGAGACCCGTGTCTGCCGCATGCTTCAGAACGACACGCCTCATGACCCCCGCAACGCCGCATCGGTTCACGCGCGGCGTCAGCAGTCTGCCGTCCCGAACCGCGAACAGGTTACTCGTGATGCCCCCGACGACGAGCCCGCTGCTGCCGCGCAGCAGCCCCTCCCCCGCATCGCTTCCCGCCAGCTCCATTTGCGCAAGTACCTGCTCGAGTCGACACAGATGCTTGAGGCCCGCGAGCTGCGGATTTTCGCCGAGCCGCAGCGTGCAGGTCTTCAAGCTTACGCCGACAGTGTAATGCTCGGCCGGAATTTCGGGCCAGGGAGCGGTCGACACAATGCGCGTCGGCGAAGCGGGCTCCGGCGCTCTGTACCCCCGCTCGCCGATCCCGCGCGTCACGATCAGCTTGATGACGGCGGAGCCGGCGATCGGGCAGACGGACAGGATCTCGGACCGCAGCAGATTCCGATCGAAAACCGGGATCGCGAGCCTGCGGCAGCCGTACAGCACTCGATCGAGGTGATGCTCGATCCACCGGATCCCGCCCGCATGGCAGGCCATGGTCTCGAACAGACCGTCGCCGTATGCGAGACCGCGGTCGCGAGGATCGACCTGTTCCTGCCTGCCGTTGACGAGCCAGGATGGTTGCACGGTACCGCTCCGTGAGCCGCAGGATCTACGCGCCCTCCTCCGCTACACCGAATGCCAGCGCCGGGCGGGCGTGCGGAGGACGGATCAGGGCGCGCGTCTGAACACGAGCGTGCCGTTCGTTCCCCCGAAACCGAAGGAGTTCGACAGCGCAACCTCGAGCCTGGTCTCTCGCGCCTCGTTCGGCGTGTAGTCGAGGTCGCACTCTGGGTCCTGATTTTCGAGGTTGATCGTCGGGGGAATGACCTGCTCGCGCAGCGCGAGAATGCTGAAAATCGCTTCCGCCGCGCCGGCGGCTCCGATCATGTGTCCCGTCGTGGATTTGGTCGAGCTGATCGCCAGTGCGCGTGCGTGATCGCCGAAAGCGGCTTTGATCGCGACGGTTTCCGCGACGTCGCCGAGAGGCGTCGACGTGCCATGAGCGTTGATGTAGTCGATTGCGCTCGCGTCGAGGCCGGCGTCCGCGAGAGCGTTCTGCATGCACGACTGCGCGCCCTCACCCCCTTCGGCCGGGGCGGTGATGTGGTGCGCGTCCGCGCTCATGCCGAAGCCGACGAGCTCGGCGTAGATGGTCGCTCCGCGCGCCCGGGCATGCTCGTACTCCTCGAGCGTGAGGCAGCCGGCGCCGTCGCTCAAAACGAAACCGTCGCGGTCGCGGTCCCAGGGCCTGCTCGCGGCCTGCGGGTCGTCGTTGCGCTGCGACAATGCGCGCGCCGCACAGAAGCCGCCGAGCCCGAGAGGCGTCGTGGAATACTCGCCCCCGCCCGCGAACATGACGTCCGCCTCGCCGTACTGAATCAGGCGCGCGGCCATGCCGATGCAGTGCGTCGACGTCGTGCAGGCCGTAACGATGGCGAGATTCGGTCCGCGCATGCCGTACATGATCGAGACGTGCCCGGAGATCATGTTGATGATGCTGCTCGGCACGAAAAACGGCGATATGCGCCGCGGCCCGCTGTTCTGCAGCTTGTCGTGGTTGGCCTCGATCGTGCTGATGCCGCCGATGCCCGACCCCATGATCACGCCGATCCTGTGCGCATTGCTGTCGCGGATCTCGATACCGGAGTCGTCCAGCGCCTGCTTGGCCGCGGCGATCCCGTAATGGATGAAGGGATCGCTCTTGCGGGCTTCCTTCTGATCGAGATACTGGGAGACGTCGAAGTCTGCGATGGTGCCGGCGATGCGCGTCGAGAAGCCGCTCGCGTCGAACGCTTCCACGGCTCTGATGCCGCTCTTGCCCTCGCGGACGTTACGCCATCCCTCGGCGACCGAGTTCCCTACGGGAGAAATCAGCCCGAGTCCTGTCACTACGACGCGCCGCTTCGTCACGGGCTCTTCCTCAATCTGATGACGGGCAAATCAATGAGCAGCGGCAGACGCGATCAGGAGTCGTTTTTCTTGGAGAGAATGTAGTCGATGGCCTGCTGGACGGTAGTGATCTTTTCCGCCTCTTCATCCGGAATTTCGGTCTCGAATTCCTCTTCCAAGGCCATGACCAGCTCGACCGTGTCCAAAGAGTCAGCACCCAGGTCGTCGACGAACGAGGCATCGTTCTTGATTTCGTCGGCCTTTACGCCCAACTGCTCAGCAATGATCCCCCGGACCTGATCTTCGACGCTACTCATGTCTGTGATACCCCTTATTAATTGACAGGCCGAACCAATCGGTCCGGCCGGCGTGGCGCGTATTGTATTGAAATCGTCGAGGTCATTCTACAACGGTCACCCCCGACGGACCGCGCCCCTCCCCCGTCGGCTGTGATCGATTAAACCATGACGATCAACGGCTTGCGCAAACCATCGACTGCTATTTCATGTACAGGCCGCCGTTGACGTTCAGCGTCTCGCCCGTGATGTATGCGGCCGCGTCCGAAACGAGAAAAACGACGGCGGCGGCCACGTCCTCCGGCGCGCCGAGCTTCCCCGACGGGATCTGCGAGCGCAGCGCCTCCACCTGCTCTTCGTCCAGCGCCCGGGTCATGTCCGTATGGATGAACCCCGGCGCGACGACATTGACGTTTATGTTCCGTGACGCCAGCTCGCGGGCCAGGGATTTCGAGAACCCGATCATGCCGGCCTTGGCGGCGGCGTAGTTGGACTGCCCGGGGTTGCCGCTCAGACCGACGACCGAGGCGATGTTCACGATGGCGCCGCGCCGCGCCTTCATCATGCCGCGGACGCAGGCCTTCGACAGGCGAAAGACGGAGGACAGATTCGTGGACAGGACCTCGTCCCATTCCTCGGGCTTCATGCGCATCAGCAGATTGTCGCGCGTGATACCCGCGTTGTTGACCAGAATCGTCGGTGCGCCCTCCTTCGCGGTGACGTCGGCGAGCAGCGCTTCCACCGCTGCGTCGTCCTCGACGCGCAGCACGGCGCCGCGCCCGCGCAGGCCGAGCTCCTCGAGACGCCCGCCGATCGCCGCGGCCCCCTCCTCACTCGTCGCCGTGCCGATCACGACCGCGCCCTGCCACGCGAGCGCTTCGGCGATCGCCCGTCCGATGCCGCGCGACGCGCCGGTGACGAGGGCCACGCGGTCGGCGATGCCAGGCCATGGCTTGAGGCTCGAAAGATCCATGCTGGGTCCCGTTGATCAGTGCCGCGCGATTATAGCGATGCCGACTGACGACCGCGAACCGTCTGCCGCAGCAGCGCGTAGGCCGCCCCGCCGGCGGCGCCGTAGAGGTGCGCTGCGACGATTACCGGCCCGCCCGATGCCGATTGGGTGAAGGGCAGCGGCCCCATGGCCTGCTCCCAGGCGAGCTTCACGACGAGGCCGACCACGAGCATCCCGGCAATACCGGGCTGCACTCGGAGCATCGCGATCGCGCCCGCCGCGAGCAGCCCGTGCAGCACGCCGGAGAGCCCGACATACCAGCCGACCTCGACCGACAGGAAGTACAGCCCGGCATCGATCGCGAGGGCGGATGCGACAGCGGCGCCGATCCAGTCCGCCGCGCTCAGCAGATCGTCCAGCAGGAAGCGGATCGTGAACAGGGCCGCCACGTTCAGCATCAGATGTCCGCCGCCGAGGTGAACCAAATGCGCGCTGAGCAGTCTCCACAGTTCACCCGACTCGAGCGCTTCACGCTCGTAGCGGCCCCACGCGCGCGCCGCGTCGCCCCCGAGCCCGAGCAGCAGCGCCGCCGCGGCCAGCGCGAGCACGGGCCACCAGGCCGCAAGAGCCCGCTGCACAAGGCTGATTTCAGTCGTCGCGTTCACGGAGCCTCGGGTACGTTTGTGCTATCTTCCGCGGGTGGCGCAGGGCGCCGCCCTCCCCGCAAAGGTAAGAGTATGCGTGCGATCACTTCAATCAGGGCTTCGACGCCGGCCTTGCCTCGGCCTGCCGACGAGGCGATTCCGAGCCCGCGCCGCCGGGCGGTCCGAGCCGGGCAACGCGGTTTCACGCTGATCGAGATCATGGTCGTCGTCGTCATCATCGGGCTCCTGGCCGCGATCGTGGCGCCGAATCTGATGGGGAACATCGATCAGGCCGCCATCAACCGGGCGCGTCAGGATATTCGCAGCATCGAGACGGCGCTCAATCTGTATCGGCTGGACAATTTCAAATACCCGAGCTCCGAGGACGGGCTCGAGGCTCTCGTCATGAATCCCGGCGAGAGCGCGGCCCCGAACTGGAAGCCCGGCGGCTATCTGCGGCAGGTGCCGGTCGACCCGTGGAACAACCGGTATCAGTACCTCTATCCGGGCCAGCGCGGCGAGTTCGACGTCTTCTCTTTCGGCGCCGACGGCCAGGAAGGTGGCGAAGGTGTGGATGCCGACATCGGCAACTGGGATCTGTAAGGCGGCCGGCACGATCGCACCGTCTCCCCGGATCCGGCGGGATACGCCGACCCGCCGCAGCGCGTGCCGCGGTTTCTCGCTGCTCGAGCTCATGGTCGTCGTCGTCATCATCGGCCTGTTCGCCGGTGCGGCGGTGCTGTCGATGGGCCTGCTCGGAAGCGATCGCGACGTCGAGCGCGAAGCATTCCGGTTGCGCAGCCTGCTGACCCTGCTGCGCGAGGAAGCTCTGATGCAGTCTCGCGATTTCGGCATTCTCTTCACGGATACGGGCTACCGATTCTACGCGTACGATTACCAGATGCCGGGCTGGGTCGTGCCCGCGGGCGAAAACCTTTTCGTCGAGCACGACCTCGACGAGGCCCTGAACGTCGAGCTGCGGGTCGAGGATCGGGATCTGGTGCTCGATCCCGGTTTCGAGGCGGACGAGGGCGACGAGGAGTCCGAGGACGGACCGGAGCCGCAGATCATGGTGCTGTCCAGCGGCGAAATCACGCCGTTCGAGGCGTCTTTCAACCGTGACACGATGCGCGGCCGTTATACGCTGAAGGCCGAGCTCGACGGCACGATAGAGATTTCCCCGGATGGCTACGAGCGCTGAGCGGCGGCTGCAGGGCGGTTTCACGCTGCTCGAGGCGATGGTCGCCCTCGTGATCGTGGCTCTCGGCATGATGGCCGTCAACTCCCAGCTCGGCCGTTTCGCCGTCACGACCCAGCACATCGAGGAGAAGACGCTCGCGAGCTGGATCGCCACGAACAAGATCACCGAGCTCAGCATCCAGACGCAGTGGCCGGAGCTCGGCGAGGACGAGGAGGAGCTCGACTTCGCCGGCAGAACCTGGCAGTGCCAGGTCGAGGTGTCCGAGACGCCCGTGCCCAATCTGCGCCGCGTCGACGTCCGCGTCTCGTTCGCCGAGACACCCGAAGACGTGATCCACACCGTCACGGGGCTCGTCGAGCCGCCTGCGCCCGCCGGCGTCGTGCCGGTGAACTGGATGCCGGCAGGCGCCGGAGCGGGCGGATGAAGCGCGAGCGCGGCTTTACGCTGATCGAGCTGCTCGTCGCCATGGCCATCGTGGCCGTGATCGGCGTCATGGCTCTGACGGGCCTCAGCGAGGTGATCCGGCAGCACGAGATCGCGCGCGAGCGCTCGGAGCGCTGGCGGGAGGTTCAGCTGGCGATGCGCATCGTCGCGCAGGATCTCGCGCAGGTGCACCCGCGGCCGACGCGGGACGAGCTCGGCGAGACCTATCTGCCCGCCGTGCTCGCGAACCCCAACGCGCAGTTCGCGCTCGAGCTGAGCCGCGGCGGCTGGACCAACCCGGCCGGTTTCCCGCGCGGCACCGTGCTCAGAGTCGCTTACGACTGGGAAGATGACACGCTGGTGCGCTTCTACTGGCCCGTCGCCGACAGGACGCTGGCGACGCCGCCGCTGCGCAACGAGCTCCTGACGGGCGTCGAGAACGTCGAGATCCGGTTCCTGGACGCGCGCGGGCAATGGCACCTCGAATGGCCGCCGCTCGACATGGCGGGCCCGCAACAGTTCGTGCTGCGGCCGAAGGCGATCGAGTTCGGCGTGGAGCTCGAGGGTTTCGGACGGCTCTGGCGTCTCGTGGAGACGAGCGGATGACGCGCGGTGCTCGCAGCGTACGGCGGACCTCCGGTCCCCGCCTCGGCGTCCCGCCGGTGCCGCCGCCGCGCTCGCAGCGCGGCGTGGCCGTGCTGACCGCGATGCTGGTCGTCACGATCGGCACGGTCATCGCCGTGAACCTGATGTGGGAAGCCACGCTGGATCAGCGCCGCACGATGGCCTCGCTGGCCGCCGATCAGGGGCTCATGTATGCGCAGGGCGCCGAAGCCTGGGCGGCCGACATCCTGCGGGAAGATCTGGTCGAGTCGCCGGATGCCGACCATATGGGCGAACCCTGGGCCACGGAGCTTCCTCCGCTGCCGGTCGAAGGCGGAGTCATCACCGGCCGGCTCGAGGACCTGCAGGGACGGTTCAACCTGAACAATCTCGTCCAGCAGAACGGCGAAGCGGACCCGGTCGCGCGCGCCCAGTTCGAGCGGCTGCTGTCGACGGTCGGGCTCGATCCCGCGATCGCGGGCGCCGTCGTCGACTGGCTCGACCCCGACATCGACATGCAATTCCCCGACGGCGGCGAGGATGCGGCTTACGCGAGCACCGACCCGCCCTACCGCACGCCGAACTCGCTGATCACGTCGCCCTCCGAGCTGATGGCCGTCAACGGCATGGACCGGGAGACGTACGCCGCCCTCGCGCCGTACGTCACCGCGCTGCCGATCGGCACGACGTTGAACGTCAATACCGCCTCCGACGTCGTGCTCGCGTCGTTGTCCGAGACGCTCGACCTGTCGCAGGCGACGTCTCTGGTCGAGGAGCGGGGCGACGCCGGCTTCGCGGACGTCGACTCGGTCTTCTCCGGGCTCGTCGAGCCCGACATGCTGCAGCGAATCGACAGCGTCACGGAGCACTTTCTGTTGACGGCGACGGTCACACTCGGTACGACGCAACTGACGATGCGGTCGGTGCTGCAGCGCGATGCCAGCGGCATCACCCGACCGCTGTTCCGCAGCCTGGGAGTCGAATAGCCTTGGAGTATCTGGTAGTCCGGTTGGACGAGCACGACGCGATCGGCCAGTGGGCCGTGTTCGACGCCGACGGCCGCCTCGTGCAGCACATGGACGACGCGCCCGGCGCGGCGGCCGGCGCAGCGCAGGGGCGGCGCGTCATCGCGCTCGTGCCGGGCGTGGAGGTCGTCGCCACGACGGCGACGCTGCCGAGCGCGAGTCAGGCCCGTCTCAGGAAGATGCTGCCCTACTCGCTCGAGGACGCGCTCGCAGAGGACATCGAGCACCTGTTCTTCGCGGCCGGTCCGCGGCTCGATTCGGGCGCGGTATCGGTCGCGGTCGTCGCGCGTCAGCGGCTCGAACGCTGGCTCGACCTGCTTGCGTCCGCCGGCATCGCGCCGAGCGCCGTGTTCTCCGATGCCGAGGGGGTGCCCGACACGCCCTCGACGCTGACGCTGGTCATCGAGGGAGAGCGGGTTTTCGGCCGCGCGCCGGACAAGCCCGCATTCGTGTTCGAAGGCCTGCCGCTCGAGGAAGTCGTGGACAGTGTCGCGCAGAGCGAGGACGCGCAGACGCGGCACGTGCTCGTTTACGCGGACGAGAGCGGCCGCGAGCTCTACGACTCGGACCTGCGGGCCCTGGCGGAGTCCATGTCGAGCCTCGACGTGAATCTGATGCCTGACGGCGCGTTCTATCGCTTGGCGGCGACGCTGGTGCATCGCCCGGCGACGAATCTGCTGCAGGGCCGCTACGCGCCGAAGTCGAACTGGGAGCAGGTTCTGAGGCCGTGGCGCGTGGCGGCCGGTCTGCTCGTGGGCTCGCTGCTGCTGATGCTCGTTGCACAGGCGGCGGAGCTCGTCGCGCTGCGGCAGGAGGATCGCGCGTTGACGCAGGTGTTGACCGCCCGCTGCGCCGAAGGCTTCGCGTCACAACAGCTCGGCGCTTGCGAGGCGGCCGTGCGCGCGCGCCTCAGCCAGAGCGGAATGCTCGAGGACTCCGGAGCGGACGGTTTCCTGACCGCGCTCACCGCGGTCGCCGAGTCGCATGGCCCGAACAGCCGCATCGAGGCGATGAGCTTCCGCAACCGAGTCATGGACCTGCAGGTCATCGTACCCGATGTGCCGGCGCTCGACCGATTCGCGCAGCAGATCGAAGGGTCGGGAAGATTCGAAGTCGCCATTCAGTCGGCGAATCCCGGCGATTCCGGCGTCGAGGGGCGCGTGCAGCTGGTCGGAGCCGCGCGATGAAGGAATGGTTCCTGAGCCGCGAGCCGAGAGAGAGGGTCGTGCTGGCGGCCGGCGCTGCGCTGGCCGCGGTCATCGTGTTCTGGGCCTTCGTCTGGACGCCGATGCGGGACGGCTCGACGGAGCTGCGCGAGCGCGTCTCGCAGAAGACGCAGCTGCTCGTCGATCTGCAGCGCGCGTCGGCGCTCGCCCCGGTCGAGGGCGACCGTCCCGCGCCCTCGGCAGGTACCCAGTCGCTGGTCGTGCTGATCGACAGGACGGCGCAGTCGCACGGCGTCGCCGGCGCGCTGACGCGCACGCGCCCGGAGGGCGCCGATGCGATCAACGTCACCGTTCGCGACGCGGCCTTCGACGAGCTCGTCGGCTGGCTCGTCACACTGCAGACGGCGCACGCTCTGACGGTCGAATCGGCAACGTTCAACGGCTCGCGCGCGCCGGGCCTGGTCAACGGGCAGCTGTTACTCAGAAGGCGGTAAGCGGGTGTCGACGCGTCATGTCTTCATCGCGCTCGGGATCGGAGCTTATCTGGCCTTCGTCCTGTCGAGCATGCCGGCGGCCGTCGGCTATCGGCTGCTGAACGCCGTGTCGCCGGACACCGTGCGACTGTCGGGCATCGAAGGCACGGTGTGGTCCGGCCGCGCGGCGCTCGGCTCCGCCGCCGGCCTGCCGCTGCGCGACGTGACATGGCGTGCGCAGGCGCTGCCGCTTTTGCTCGGGAGGGTGGCCGCGCACGTGCAGGCCAGGCTGTCCGACGGCTTCGTCGAGACGGACGTGCGAGCCGGCACGAGCGCCGTTCTGCTGAACGAGCTTCGGATCAGCACGAGCGTGGCGACACTCGCTCCGCTGATTCCGCTGCAGGGCGCGTCGGGTCAGCTCAGCGTGTCCCTCGCCCGGTTGCGTCTCGAGGGCGGGTGGCCGACCCGGGCGATCGGTGAAGCGAGGATCGCGGAGCTGCAGGTTCCGCCGCTGCTGCCGAGCGGCGGAGGCGAGCTGATCCCGCTCGGCAGCTACGACGTCGCCTTCGTCGAAGCCGAGACCGGGATCGCCGCTCGGATACGCGACACGGGCGGTCCGCTGCAGGTCGAAGGATCGCTGACGCTGACGCCGGATCGGCGCTATGCGCTCGAGGGCCGCGCCGCGGCGCGGCCCGACGCTCCGCCGGAGCTGGTCCAGGGGCTCGAGATCATGGCCGGAGAACCGGCCGCGGGCGGGCTGCGGCCGTTCTCCCTGACGGGCTCGCTGTAGCGCGGCGCTACGGCGGCTCCCACGAACGCAGCGACTTCAGCAGCGGGAAGTACAGGCCGACGCGGATCGGGCGCGTGTCGAGCGACGCGATCGCAGCGGCGTAACGCTGCAGCTGAGGGCGATACCGTTCGACCTCGGAATCGAGGAACGCGTCGAGCTCGCCGCCTTCGTGCACGCCGGTCTTATAGTCCACGATCCACCGCGTATCCCCGTCGTCGACGAACGTGCGGTCGAGGCGGACGTGCTCGAGTCTGTCGCCGCTGCGCAGCGTCAGGCGCAGCTCCGAACGCGCTTCCCGACGCGGACCGAGGATCCAGCGCCCGTCGGGGTCCTCCAGCACACCTTCGAGCGCCCGCGCGACCCGGTGCGCGCCCTCCTCCGCATCGCCGGGATCGAGGCCGAGCAGCAGCAGCTCGCGGCGGAACGCGTCCGTCGACGCGCGTACGCGCTGCACGTTCCAGCCATCCAGCCCCCCCACCGCGAATCGCTGCAGGTAACGGTGCACCAAAGTCCCGACATGCACGGCAGGCTGGCTCGCCCATTCGAATTCCGGGCGCTCGATGAGATCCGGCAATGCCTCCGCGCCGTCACCCTCGGCATGCTCGTCAGCCGGTCGCACGAGCCGTTTCAGAACGCTCTGCACGGCGATCTCCGCCGTCGGCTCTGCGACGGTGTCGTCGCCAGCGAGCGCCGCGAACGAGGGCTCCACGCCGCGCCAGATCGGCGCGAGCAACGTGCGCGCGGCGGGCTCGTCCGCGCTCGGGTCCAGGCGGCAGATCAGGTGGAGCCGCCGCCGCGCGCGCGTCGCTGCGACGTACATCAGGCGAACGCGCTCGGCGCGCTCGCGCGCGTCGTCCGCCCCGCGGATGAATCGAGCGAGCCGCTCGTCGCGCCCCTGCTCCGGCAGCGGTGCCATCAGCAGATCGCGGCTGCCGTCGCCTGCGAGCCTCTCCATCCAGTACAGGGCGCGCGAGTCCTCACGTCGCGGCTCGCGGCCGAGCCCGAAAAGAATCACCGTGTCGAACTCGAGGCCCTTCGCTTTGTGGATGGTCATGATCTCGACCGCGCCTTCGCCCATCGGCGCGGGAGGCGCCTGCGGCCGCATGAAGACGGTCTCGAGCGCCGCGGGATCCGCCAGATCGCCGCGCCACGCGGCCTGCTCCAGCAGCGCGAAGAAGTGCTCCGCGAAGCGGCGCTCGTCGGGCGAGTCGAGACAGGCTTCGCCGCCGAGCCGGACCCACGTGTGCTCGATCCACCGCGCGAAAGGCATGGACGTGCGCCGACGCAAAGCGTCGCACAGCACGGCATGGACGCGGCGCAGCCGTCGCCGCGCATCCCCGGACACTCGCTCGAGCGCGTCGTCGTCCTGCAGGAGCTCGGCGATGGGCCGGTCGGGTGCCGCGCCGCACAGGGCCTCGAGGTCCTGCCAGCGGAGACCGCACCACGGGGCACGGAGCACGGC
>JAFGNC010000274.1 GCA_016927175.1 Gammaproteobacteria bacterium
CGCGGCAGGTCGAGGTGCCGGCCGGGCGCACGGCTGACCTCGAGCGCGGGAGCGAGATCTTCCGCCAGACCTGCATGGTCTGCCACGGTGACCGCGGCCAGGGCGGACAGCACGGAGGCGGGCTCCCGCTGACCGACACGCTGACGCTCGAAACGATCGTCGACACCGTCGCCAACGGCCGCAACGACATGCCGGCCTTCGGCACGGTCTACACGCCCGAAGAGCTGCAGGACGTCGCAGCGTACATCCTCGACGAGCTGGTCGAGCCGCGCTGAACCGGCGTTCCGGCCCCGCCGGGAATGCGGCTCGTCCAGCACGTCGATCGATTACGCGCGAGCGCCGCCGGCATGACCGCGCGTGACGGCCGCCGGCGCGGCCCGCGCGAGCCCGGCCGCGTCCGCGTCGCCGCGCGCCGGCGCCGGCGAACCGGAGCCGACCGCGTGCAGGCACGCCGGTCAGGCGTAGAACAGCTCCTCGATCGAGCCCGCCGCCGCGACCGCCTCCGGCGCCGCGTGCCCGTAGCCGATCGGCTCGGCGTAGCGCGGCCAGACGCCCCACATGTCGTCGATGTTCCAGTCCGCGAGCGGCTCCGGCGTCAGCTCGACCGGTTCCGCCTGCGCCATGCCGGGCCACGGCAGCAGCGCGGACGCGGCGATGCCGCCCGCGACCAGCATGGCGCTGCCCAGGAATTCCCGCCGCCCCATCGCGAGACCGTGCTCGCCGCGTTCGGACCCGCTCATGTGTCCGCCCTCTGCTCCGCGAGCTCGGCGGCCGAGAACCAGTTGACGTGCGTGCCGCCGCGCAGCCGGAACGGCAGCTTCACGACCGCGACAGCGCCTTCCTCCATGCGCTGCGCGTCGACGATGTGCAGCTCGGAGGCCATCTCCGCATAGTTGCTCGCAACCCCCATCAGATACCCGTCGCCCTCCTCGGTGCTGCCCTTGCGCGGCACGAAGCCGCTCTCCTGCAGGCTCTGGGTATCGCCGACGAAGAAGGTCTGCGTCGCACCGCCCGTCAGGTCGAAGCGCTGATAGCAGTTCGTCACGCGCCCGGCCATGTTGCCGCCGCGCTGCGTGTCGTAAGGCCTCGACTCGTCCCGATGGCCGACGTAGCCGTACCGATACGGCAGCGACAGATAACGGTCGTCCATGCGCGCGAGCACGCCGTTCGAGCGCGAGATCACCTCCTCGCCGAAACGGTCGTCCTTCGAGCTCAGATCGAACGTCCAGCGCTTGATCTGCGACGGCGTGCGTTCGCCGTCCGACACGGGCAGCTCCATCTCGATCCGGTTACCGCGATCGACGGCGTTCAAAAAGTGCAGCGTGTTGCGTGCGGGCCCCTGGAACCAGCGCACGTCTTTCGCGTCGCCGTCGCGCGGCAGCACGCCGACCATCGTCGGAAGACTGCCGTCCCACTCCCACATCGGTTCGCCCGACTCGAGCCGCTCGAGGCTCGTCGTCCTCGCGACGACCGGAATCAGAATGTGCTTCTGGGTAATCGCGATGTCGTGGATGATCCCGAGGTAAGGCGACTTGAACCAGACTTCGTTGACGATGTGCCCCTGCGGACTGATCGTGTAGACGGCGATGTCGTCGGTCAGCGGCCCCTTCGCCTGATAGCTGTACGCGATCATGTCGCCGGTCAGCGGGTCGATCTTCGGATGCGCGGACATGCTGTCTGCCTGCCACTTGCCGTGGAAGTCCCAGCGGCCGAGCGTCTCGAGCGAATGCGGGTCGATATGGTACGGCAGCGAGTCTTCCTTCAGCACGAGCATCTTGCCGCCGTGCCAGTAGATGTGCGTGTTCGCCGCGCCGCGGTCGACGTTCGCGACCGACGGGTCGTCCGTCAAATGATTGCGGTAAACGCCCCACAGGCGCCGGCGCGCCCGGCGCTCCGCCATGAGCCTCTCCGTCTTGACGTAACGGCTCTTGAAGTCGACGGAGCCGTTCGCGAAGCGGAACGCGCTGACGTGGCCGTCGCCGTTGAAGCCGGTCGGCCATTCGTTCTCGGGCGGCCTGTATGCGAAGTCGCACTGCACGCGGTAGAACGTGCCCTCGATGTCGGACGGAATCTCCCCCCAGACCTCGCAGTCGTAGATGTCCGCCTCGAAACGCGTCGGGCTGTTGAAGCCGCGCGGGAACATCGGGTGACCTCTGAAATCGACAGCCATTGTGCTCTCCTGATTCTGCTCCGCCGATGATACTTCGGTTTCCGGCCTGAGTTCGGCTCGCGGCGCCAGCTCGAAGCGCGAGCCCGCGCCGCCCGCGTCAGCGCGACGCCAGCTCCTCGACGATATAGGCCGCGACGTCCCGCAACTCCTGCTCCGAGTACGCTTCGGAGAAGCCGGGCATCGTGTTGCGGCCGAGCCGCGACACGGCGGCGATCTCCGCCGCCGAAAGCCCCTCGATCAGTGTCGGCCCGCCGCCGTGCCCGCCCGCGCCGTCCGGCCCGTGGCAGGCCTGACACGCCTCGAGGTAGATCTCCCTGCCGTGCGCCGGATCGCCCGCCGCGGCCGCATCGCCACCGCCCCCGGCGCGAGCCGCGGACCCTGCCTCCGGAGTCGCGCCCGAAGGCCCGGCGCCACCGCGGCCGCCCCCCGGCAGCAGCGGCTCGATGGTGCCGTCGAGCGAGAACAGCCAGATTCCGTCGCCGCGCTCGGAGCCGGCGAACGTGCCGCCGCCGGCATGCACGGCGACCATCTGCTGTCCGTCGTGCTCGAAGGTCGTCACGGTCGTGTTCACGCCTGCGTCGGTCATGAACTCCCACAGCTTCTCGCCGTTGCGCTTGTCGAGCGCCGTCAGGCGTCCGTCGCTGCGGCCGACGAAGAGCAGCCCGCCGGCCGTCACGACCGATCCGCTGTAGCAGATCTCTCGCCACTGCTGGCGCCACACGAGCCGGTTCGTCGTGACGTCGAGCGCCGCCAGGATGCCGCGATCGGCCGCCTGCGCCTGCTGGAAACGCCCGCCCATGTAGACCTGGTTCGGGCCCGGGGTCTCGAGTTCCTCGTTGACGCGAAACGTGTTGATGCGGTCGCTGGCGCAGACGTAAAGGACGTTCGTCGCCGGGTCGTACGAGCTCGGCGGCCAGTTCGCTCCGCCCATCGTGCCCGGCTTCAGCGCGACGGGTTCCGTCCAGAACGGCGTGAAAATCCGGCCGTCGTTGACGATCCGGCCCATGCCCGGCATCAGCTCGACGCCTTCGGGCGGAATGTCGATCGACTGCGGCACGATCGCATCGCCGACCGGGTATGGCTGCGTCGGCGACGTCGCCTGCCGCGCTTCCTGCGGCACGGCCCGCTCTTCGATGCCGATCAGGGGCTCACCGGTCTCGCGGTCGAGGATGTAGGCCCAGCCGGTTTTCGACACCTGCACGAGTCCCTTGCGCATCCGCCCGTCGACCTCCGCGTCGAACAGCACGACCGGATTCGGCGAGTCGTAGTCCCACAGGTCGTGGTGCACCTGCTGGAAGTGCCAGCGGTACTCGCCCGTCTTCGCGTC
>JAFGNC010000275.1 GCA_016927175.1 Gammaproteobacteria bacterium
CACCGGCTCAACCGGACCGAGTACGCGACCGCCGTCGAGGATCTGCTCGGGGTCCGGATCGACGCCCGCGCGATGCTGCCCGCCGACGTCTCGAGCGACGGCTTCGACAACGTGGCGAACGTGCTGCGCGTTTCCCCGACGCATCTCGACCAGTATCTCGCCGCCGCGCGCGACATCAGCATCATGGCTGTCGGCGACCCGAAGCCCGAGCCGGACCGCGCCGATTACCGCACGACGACGGCCAACCAGACCGTGCACATAGACGGACTGCCGCTCGGCACGCGCGGCGGCATCCTGACCGAGCACATGTTTCCGGCGGACGGCGAATACGTCTTCAACCTGAACGTGACGTCCGAGCCGGGCGCGGAGCTGCGTGCCTACCCGCAGGGCTGGCTCGAATACCGGCACAAAGTCATCCTGACCCTCGACGGCGAAAGAGTGTTCGAGGGCGAGCTCGGCGGGCCGGAGGATCTGAAGGCCGTCGATCAGCAGCAGATTGCGGCCGTCGAAGCGATCAAGGACCGGTTCCGCGATATCCGCCTCGACGTCAAGGCGGGCCGCCACGAGGTGGCCGCGACGTTCGTGGCGCGCACCTACGCCGAGTCGGACCAGCTGCTGCATTCGCAGACGCCGGGGGTCGGCGAGCCTTCGGTGCCGCTGATGCTCGGCGTCGAGATCATCGGCCCTTACGAGCCGACCGGGATCAGCGAGTCGACCGTCAGCCGCGAGCGCATCTTCATCTGCCGGCCCGAAACCGAGGCCGACGAGCTGCCCTGCGCGGAGAAGATCCTGTCGAACCTCGCGCACCGCGCGTTCCGGCGGCCCGTCAGCGACGAAGACCTCGAGCCGATCCTCGACTTCTATCGGGCGGGGCGCGAGTCGGGCGATTTCGAGAACGGCATCCAGAAGGGGCTGATGGCGATTCTCGCGAGCACGAAATTTCTGTATCGGGCGGAGCCGGACGGCCCGCCGGAGGACCTCGCGCCGGGCTCGCCTTACCTGATCAGCGACCTGGAGCTGGCGTGGCGCCTGTCGTTCTTCCTGTGGAGCCAGGGGCCCGACGAGACGCTCCTGACGCTGGCCGAGCAGGGCAAGCTGCGCGACGAGGGCGTGTTCGACGAGCAGGTGGCGCGCATGCTCGAGGATCCGCGGGCAAAATCGCTCGTCACGAACTTCGCTTTCCAGTGGCTCGAGGTCCGGCGGCTCGACCAGATCGACCCCGACAGCCGTCTGTATCCGAACTTCGACGAGGACCTGCGCGAAGCGTTCAAGCGCGAGATGGAGCTGTTCCTCGAGAGCATTCTGCTCGAGGACCGCAGCGTCACGGACCTGCTGACGGCGAAACACACGTTCGTCAACGAGCGCCTGGCGCGGCATTACGGCATCCCGAGCGTGCGCGGGGACCGCTTCCGCCGGATAGAGCTCGAGGACTCCAGGCGCTGGGGGCTGTTCGGTAAAGGCAGCATGCTGATGGTCACGTCCTATCCGGACCGCACGTCGCCGGTGCTGCGCGGAGCGTGGATCATGGAGCACATCCTCGCGACGCCGCCTGCGCCCGTGCCGCCGAATGTCGAGACCGACCTGGCGCAGCCCGAAGGTGACATCCCGAGGTCGGTCCGCGAGCGTCTCGCCCTGCACAGGACGGAGCCTTCCTGCAATCACTGCCACGGCGTGATCGACCCGCTCGGTCAGGCGCTCGAGAACTACAACGCGATCGGAGAATGGCGCGTCCGCGAACGGCACAATGGAGTGCCGATCGATTCGTCGGGTCAGCTGGCCGGCGGCACGAAGGTCAACGGGCCGGACGATCTGCGCGCGGCGCTGATGCAGGAGCCGGAACAGTTCGTGCAGGCCCTGACGGAGAAGCTGATGACGTTCGCGCTGGGCCGCGGCGTCGAGTATCACGATATGCCCACGGTCCGCGCCATCGTGCGGGAAGCGGCGGAGAACGATTATCACTTCTCCGCCATCGTCAAGGGCATTGCGGGAAGCGCGCCGTTCCAGATGCGGGAGAAGCCCGAGCAGGAAGAAGACGATCTCGTATCGCTCGAGCGCGGATCCGAGAGTGGGGCGCCGCAGGCGCTCGCCTCGGAAACGGATTGAGGAGGAGACCTACGATGTTCGTAACGAAAAAGCACTTGTCTCGGCGGACACTGCTGCGCGCCGGCGGCGCCGCGATCGGCCTGCCGCTGCTGAACGCGATGGTGCCGGCGGCGACGGCGCTGGCGCAGACCGCGGCCGCGCCGAAACCTCGCATGGGCTTCTTCTACCTCCCGCACGGCGCGATCATGGACAACACCCGCTTCGGCGCCGAGATGAACCGCTGGACGCCGGAAAAGGCCGGCCGCGACTTCGACCTGAAGCCGATCCTCGAGCCGCTCGCGCCGTTCAAGGACCACCTGACCGTCGTCACGGGGCTCGGCAACAAGCCCGCCGAGAGCTCGGCCGTGCACGCGATCACGCCGGGCACGTGGCTCAGCTGCGTGCCGCCGCGCCAGTCGCACGCGCCTTACGGCGGCGTGACCGTCGACCAGATGGCGGCCCGCCATATCGGGCAGGACACGCCGCTGCCTTCGCTCGAGCTCGCAACCGAGGAGAGCGGCGGCAGCGCGGCCTGCGACGGCACCTACGGCTGCAGCTACGGCAACACGATCTCGTTCCGAACGCCGACGACCCCGCTGCCGATGGAGTTCGACCCGCGTCGGGCGTTCGAGAAGATCTTCGGCCGCGGCCGAACGGAGGCCGAGCGGCGCGCGATTTCCCGCGACTACGTCAGCCTGCTCGACATGGTCTCCGAGGAGGCATCGGATCTGAAGCGCACGCTGGGCGCGCAGGACCGGTCGCTGATCGACGACTACCTCGACAGCGTCCGCGAGATCGAGCGGCGGGTCGAGCTGCTCGAGAAGCGCGATATGTCGAAGCTGGACCTTCCGGACGTGCCGATCGCGATGCCCGATTTCGACGAGCATCTGCGGCTGATGTTCGACATGATCGCCGCCGCGTACCAGGCCAACATGACGCGGATCGTCTCGTTCATGATGGCGGCCGAGGTCAGTAACATGCCTTACCGGCACGTCGGCGTTCCGGATGCGTTCCACCCGCTGTCACATCACGCCGAGAACAGGGCGTCGATGGAGAAGCTCGTGATCGTGCAGCGCTACCACACGCAGGTTTTCGTCGACTTCCTCGACAAGCTGTCGAAGATGCCGGACGGCGACGGCGGCAGCGTGCTCGACAACTCGATCTTCCTGTACGGCAGCAACATGAGCAACAGCAACTCGCACAACAATTTCCCGCTGCCGACGCTGGTCGTGGGCCGCGGCGGCGGCCGCGTCAAGGGGCATCAGCACATCCGCGTGCCCGACCACACGCCGCTGGCGAATCTGCACGTGACGCTGCTCGAGCGGGCCGGCGTGCCGGTCGAGTCGGTCGGCGACAGCACGGGCGACCTGAGCGAGGTCTGACGCGAAGCTGAAGCCGGCTAACGCGCCGCGTGGTAGGCGATGACCTTCTCGAGGGTCGAGAAGTCGATGGGCTTGACGAGGTGCATGTCGCACCCCGCCTCGATTGCCGCTTCGCGATCCTCCTGACGGCCGAAGCCGGTCAGCGCGATGAGCCGGATCTGCTTCGAGCCGAACTTTTTTCTGGTCCTGCGCGCGACCTCGAGGCCGCTGATGTCGGGTAGCCCGACGTCCAGGATCGCGACACTCGGCATGACTTCCTCGATCAGACGCAGTCCCTCGAGCCCCGTCCCGGCCTCCAGAACCTCGTAACCGGACTTGCGCAGGAGCTGGGCGACGCTCTCGCGGGAGGCGTCGTCGTCGTCTACGAGCAGCACGGTGCCCGAATCGGGGTAACCCGCGTCGAGTGCCGGTAGGTCCGTCATCGTCTCGGACATGTCCTCCGGCTTCATCAGCGGCAGCCTTACCTCGAATGTCGCGCCCTTGCCGAGGCCCGCGCTGCGCGCGCAGATGTCGCCGCCATGCGCCCGCGCGATCGAAAGCGCCAGGGACAGGCCGAGACCCATGCCTTCGCGGCTGCGACGCGAAGCCTGGAAGAACGGCTCGAACAGCCTCGGCAGCGCCTCCGCGCTGATGCCGACGCCTTCGTCCCTGATCCGGATCACGGCTTCGTTCCGCTGCGCGAAGAGGCGCAGCTCGATCGTCTGACCACCGGCGGAATGGTTGATCGCGTTCTGGGCGAGATTCACGATCATCTGCTGGAGCCGCGACGCGTCCGCCTTGATGCGGATCGGCTCCGCCGGCAGCTCGACGTTCAGCTTGATCGACTCGCGCATGGCGCGCGGCTTCACGACGTCCATCGCGGTCTCGACGATGCTGCGGATGTCGAGGAGCTTGCGATGCAGCTCGATCCTGTCGTGCCGCATCCGGGATGCGTCGAGCGTGTCCTCGAGCAGGCGCGACATCTGCGTGACCTGGCGCGAGATGATCTGCTGCGCGCGGCGCGACACATCGTCCGCGCTTTCGCTCCTGATCAGCAGCTCGTTCGCGCTGGCGAGCGCCATCAGCGGATTCCTGAGCTCGTGCGACAGCAGCGCAAGGAACTTGTCGCGCTGCGCCACAGCGATCTCCGCCCGTTCCTCGGCCTGCTTCCGGTCGGTGATGTCGATCGCGATGACCGACGCGGCAGTGACCGCGCCCGACTCGTTCCGCACCGGTGCGACGCTGAGCAGCACGTCGCGTCTCGAGCCGTCGCGCGCGAGCCGGACGGTCTCGAACGGCGGCACGTCGTTTCCACTCGCGATCTCGCTCAGGATGTAGTCGATCTCCGATCGGCGGTCTTCGGGCACGACGAGGCTGATGTGCCGGCCGAGCGCTTCCTTCTCCGTGTAGCCGTAGAGCTTTTCGGCGCCCGCGTTCCACGAGACGATCGTGCCTTCCATCGACTTGCTGATGATCGCGTCGCGCGCGCTGCGCACGATTGCCGACAGCCGCTGCGCCTCGAACTCGGCGGCTTTCAGCGACGTGATGTCGACCAGCGTCAGAACCACGCCTCCGCTCGCCGTCTGCGATTCATACGGCAGCGCGTTCAGCAGCAGCACCCGGTCGTCAGAGGTCCGCACTTCCTGCTCGGCCCGCCGGCTCTCGCGCAGCACGCTTCGCACCGTGTCGAGAACACCCGGCGCATCCAGGTTGTTCTTGAAGTGCTCGAAGCTGCGGCCGACGTCCTGCGGCAGGATGTGCAGCAGCTCGCCGATACGGCTGTTCGCCCGGCGAATGCACAGGTTCGCGTCCAGAAATAGCACGCCGACGTTGATGGTGTGGAGCAGGTTCTGGAGGTCTTCCGTGACCTCCGTCAGCTCGGCGATCTTCTTCTGATGCTCGACGTTGACGGAGTTCAGCTCCTCGTTGACCGAGCGCAGCTCCTCGTTCGTCGACTGCAGCTCCTCGTTCGAGGCGACCAGCTCCTCATTGGCGGCCTGCAGCTCCTCGTTTGCCGCTTCGAGCTCCTCGACGGTCGTCTGCAGCCGCCCGCGTGCGAGCTCGAGGTCCCGCTCGAGGGCCTCGACGTACTCCGCGGCGACGGCTCCCGCCTCCGCCGGGGGAGACTCGGTGCCCGCGTCGCCCGATTCCGGCGCCAGCGCATGGACCTCGACGAGCACACTTCCCGTGGACGAACGCTTCGACTGCACCGGAGAGACGACGATCCGGTATCTGTCCGATCCGCCGACGCCGCGCAGATTCACGGCATGCACTCCGGCGAAGTCCTGCTTGAAGCGCTCGAGCAGACCGGAGACGGCCGTTCGCATGCGCCCGTCGAGAAGACCGGGCAGGGCGGTCGACATCGGGCCTCCCCTGAACGACAGGAAGCGTTCGGCGCCCCCGAAGCAGTGCAGCAGGTGAAAGGCGGAGTCGAGCAGGAACGATGGGGGCATGAAGCGTTCCAGCAGCGCTGCGTACGCCTCGGGCACGCCCCGCTCTCGCGCGGCCGGGGACAGCGGCTCGCGGCGGCGTCCGCCGATATTGATCTTCGTGATGCCCGGGTGCGACATCAGCCGCAGATCGCGGCGCTTCATGAATATGCGCGTCTCCACGCTGATCGGCTCGAACTCGTCCTCGAGCTTGCCGAGCGTCTCGCTCGGCCCGAGAAAGAGCAGGCCGCCGGTGCGCAGGCCGAAGTGGAACAACGCGAGGACGCGCGCCTGCGTCGCCGGCTGAAAGTAGATCAGCACGTTGCGGCAGCAGATCATGTCGAGCTGCGTGAACGGAGCGTCGGTCACGAGGTTGTGGGTCGCGAAGATGACCATTTCCCGCAGGAACTCCGCGACCCGGCACGTCGAGCCTTCCCGCACGAAGTAGCGCTCGAGCCTTTCGGGCGGAATATCGGCCAGCGCCTCGGTCGGGTAGGCGCCGACGGAGGCGACCTTCAGCGCATCGGCATGGATGTCGGTCGCGAACAGCCGGATCCGCCCCTCCCATCCCGCGCGCCTGCGCGCTTCGTCGAGCAGGATGGCTACGGAATAGACCTCCTCGCCGGTCGCGCATCCTGCGACCCATACGCGGATCTCGCTCTTGTCGTTGAACAGATGATCGCCGACGGCCTCGGCGAGTTGCTCGTAGGCCTGCGAGTCCCGGAAGAACTCCGTCACGCCGATCAGCAGGTCGTGATACAGCCGCTTGCTCTCGTCCCGGTCGGACCTCAGCACCGCGGCATAGCGCTCGGGATCGTCGGTGCCGGCGAACTCCATTCGGCGGTGAATCCTGCGCGCCAATGTCGTCGTCTTGTAACAGGAGAAATCCACCTGGTGGGCATCGGCCAGCGCATCGAGTATCTGCTGCATGCCGCCGTCGATCTCGGGAGAGTCTGCGTGCGGCTTCTCCTTTTTCGCGATCATCGGCAGCGCCCGCGCGAGCTCCGCCGGTATGTCGGCGGCGGCCAGCACGACGTCAACGGCGCCGGTCGAGACGGCACTCTCCGGCATACCGTTGAACTCCGCGTCATTCGGGTCCTGCGCGATGACGCAGCCGCCGCTGGCCTTGATCGCGCGGACGCCGCGCGCGCCGTCGCTCCCCGTGCCCGACAGAATGATCGCGACGGAGCGGTCGCCGGCCTCCTGGCCGAGAGAGCGCAGAAACGTGTCGATGGGCAGACTCGGCGCGTTCCTCGGGTCTTTGTCGGTCAGGAGCAGCTTTCCTGCCGACAGGATCATTTCCTTCTTCGGCGGAATCACGTAAACGTGGTCGGGGACGAGCTGCGTCCTGTCGACCGCCTGCGTGACGGACAGCGGTGTGACGCGGCCGAGCAGCTCCGTCATATGGCTCTCGAAGTCCGGCGATAGATGCTGCAGGACGACGTAAGCGGCGCCGAGATTGTCCGGCAGGCTCCCGAACACTTTTTCGAGTGCGGCTAAACCGCCCGCGGAGGCGCCGATCGCGACGATCGGGAAAGTAGCTTGTCGGTGCTCTTCGTCTTCGTTACTGTCCCGAGAAGGATTGCCTTCCATAGTTCTCCGTTGTGTCGCTCCGATCGTGCCCCGCGCGTCCATGCAGCGCGGCGTCGTCGAGAGAGGACGCCGCCCGAGCGCCGACGCTTTCCGCAACGCCTGTGCGGCGTCCTCCCTGCGTGGGGGCACGGGCGATAAATCTAGCAACGCGAAGCGCGGCTCACAATTGCGCCGTCTATACTACGTATCGGTACCTATTGTCGTGACGGCAGCGTGTCCGCGCTTCGGGGCGGCGGGCCGGGCAGCGCTGTCGTCGTTCCTTTCACCTGGTTGGCCGGTCGATGAACGAGCACGATTCGATACCCCATCTTCGCGAGATCGTGGTTTTCCTGGTCGCGGCGGGAATCGTCGTTCCGGCCCTGTCACGAATCCGCGTAAGTCCCGTGCTGGGCTATCTGGTCGTCGGCGCGGTGATCGGTCCGTTCGGCCTTGGACTCGCGGCCGGCGAGCTGCCGTGGCTCGGGATCGCGACGATCACCGACCTCGACGGCGTCCGGGCCCTGGCGGAGCTCGGCGTGATTTTCCTGCTGTTCGTGATCGGGCTCGAGCTCTCGATAGAGCGTCTGTGGAACATGCGTCGGCTCGTGTTCGGCCTCGGCAGTCTGCAGATCCTCGTCACGGCCGCCGTGATCGGCTCGATCGCGTGGGGTTTCGGCAATTCCCCCCGTGCCGCGATCGTGCTCGGAAGCTGCCTTGCCTTGTCGTCGACGGCGATCGTCATGCAGCTGCTGATCGAGCAGCGCCGGCTCGGGACTCCGCTCGGCCGGACGAGCTTCTCGATTCTGCTGATGCAGGACCTGGCGGTCGTTCCGATCCTGTTCGTCGTCGGCGTGCTCGGAGCGCGCGGCGGGCCGGGTGTCGGCTGGGCTCTCGCCGTCGCTCTTTTCCGCGCCACGATAGTGATCATCGGGGTGTACCTGCTCGGCAGGTCGATCGTGCGCCCGCTGTTCCGAATGGTGGCTCGAACGCGCAGCGCGGAGCTGTTCATGGCCGCGACGTTGCTGATGGTGATCGGCACGGCGGCCGTGACCGCGGCGGCGGGGCTGTCGATGGCGCTGGGGGCATTTCTCGCGGGACTGCTGCTGGCCGAGACGGAGTACCGCCACGAGATAGACGTGTACATCGAGCCCTTCAAGGGGCTGCTGCTCGGGCTGTTCTTCATGTCGGTCGGCATGGGGATCGATTATCGGACGATCCTCGACGAGCCGTTCTGGATCGCAGCCTCGGTCGTCGGTTTGTTCGTGATCAAGTCCCTGATCACGGGCACGCTGTGCCTGATGTTCAAAATGCCGCGGCACACTTCGCTCGAGGCCGGGCTGCTGCTCGGGCAGGGAGGCGAGTTCGCATTCGTCGTGGTGGGGCTTGCGATGACTCTCGCGCTGCTGCCGACCGAGACCGGCCAGTTCATGCTGATCGTCGCGGGTCTGACGATGCTCGTCACACCGCTCGTGGCCGCGTCGGCGAGCAGGCTGGCCGAAATCGTTCGCCGCCGCTTCGAGCAGGACGACGACGAGCCGGTCGCGGGGGAGTTCGCCGGCATAGAGGGGCACGTCGTGCTCGTCGGGTTCGGCCGTGTCGGGCGCACTATCGGAATGGTTCTCGACGCCGAAGCCATCCCCTTCATCGCGCTCGATCTGGATCCGGCGAATGTCGCCGCGGCGCGGGAGAGGGGGCTGCCGGTTTTCTTCGGTGACGCGTCGCGGGCCGATATGCTGGGACGCGTGCATGCCGACACGGCCGCTGCGCTGGTCTTGACGCCGGATGACGCCGACAGGACCGACCGCATCGTCCGCGTCGCGCGCACCAAGTGGCCGGAGCTTCCTATCCATGCGCGGGCACGGCATCGCGCCCATGCGGCCCGGCTGATGGCGCTCGGCACGGAGCGCGTCGTCCCAGAGACGCTCGAAGCCGGCCTGCAGCTGGCCGGGGGGCTGCTCGAATCGCTCGGCACGTCCGAGGATGCGGTCCGTCAGCGACTCGATATCCAGCGTGAGCTGGAAGTGGCCGAGCTGGCGCCGCCGGCCGCGGCCGTCGGCTGACCCGGCGGCGCGGCCGCAGACGACGTTCCGGAACGGTCAC
>JAFGNC010000276.1 GCA_016927175.1 Gammaproteobacteria bacterium
CGAGCGAAGCGCTGGTGACGGCGCTCAAGGACGGTGTCGACGCGGCAGCCGCGGCAGGCATGCTGTTGTGCCCGCCGTACCCTTACCTGAAGAGCGCGCGCGACTGGCTCGGCGACAGCCCGATCGATCTCGGTGCGCAGGACGTCTCCGCGCGCACCGGTACCGGCGCGTACACCGGCGAGGTGTCCGGGGCGATGCTGAAGGACGTCGGCTGCCGCTATGCGATCGTCGGTCATTCCGAGCGCCGGACGCTGTTCGGCGATACCGACGGCCTCGTCGCGGCGAAGTTCGCCGCCGCGCAGGCCGAGGGCCTGACGCCGATCCTGTGCGTCGGCGAGACGCTCGAGGAACGCGAGGCCGGGCGCACGGACGCCGTCGTCGAGCGGCAGCTGCGCGCCGTGCTGGATTCGGCCGGCGTCTCCGCGTTCGCTTCCGCCGTCGTGGCGTACGAGCCGGTATGGGCCATCGGCACCGGGCGTACCGCGACACCCGAGCAGGCACAGCAGGTACACGCCGGAATCCGGGCCATGGTCGCGGCGCAAGATGCTACAATCGCGTCTGGCCTGGTCATCCTGTACGGCGGCAGCGTCAAGGGCTCCAACGCACGCGAGCTGTTCGCCATGGACGACATTGACGGCGGTCTCGTAGGCGGCGCGTCGCTCGAAGCTTCCGAGTTCCTGAGCATCTTCCGCGCCGCCACCTCATGAATTTGCTGATACGCGCTAAACGCTCGTAGAGACACCGACGAAATGCTGCAAACGATCGTGCTGATTTTTCACGTTCTGACGTCGTTGTTGATCGTCGGGCTGGTGCTGCTGCAGCGCGGCAAAGGTGCCGACGCCGGCACCGGATTCGGCGCCGGCGCGTCGGGCACGGTTTTCGGCGCCCGCGGCTCGGCCAACTTCCTGTCGCGCGCGACGGCGGCGCTCGCGACCGTCTTCTTTCTGACGAGCCTCACGCTCGCGTTCTTCGCCAATCAGCAGACGGCTCCGGAGAGCCTGCTGGAGGGCGCCGTTCCGACGGAGCAGACGCAGCCTCAGGCCACGCCTCCGGCGGAGCAGAGCGACCTGCCGGAGCTGCCGACCGAGGCGCCGCCCGCGGACGACGGGCTGCCCTCTATAGGAGGCGATGCGGGCGAAGGTTCGACCGGCGGAGCCGCTCCGGCGGACGGGACGGGAGAGCAGAGCAACTGAACGCAAGCGGATGTGGTGGAATTGGTAGACACGCTGTCTTGAGGGGGCAGTGGCGCAAGCCGTGCCGGTTCGAGTCCGGCCATCCGCACCATTCAATCGGCTGACACTGACGCGCGCCGTGCTGCTACAATCCGCGCCGGCTGATCGTCACGACGGCCGGTGTCAGCGGCCGATCAATCGTCGCGGCTGATTTTTTGCCCGGCCCATCGCTCAAGCGGCCGGTTTTTGTAGTGAGTTATGCTTGCCAATTACGCGCCTATTCTGATTTTCCTGGTGATCGCAGGCGTCATGGGCGCCGTACTGCTGCTTCTCGGTTTCGCCTTCGGGCGCGGGCAGAAGGACCCGGAGAAGCTGTCCGCGTACGAATGCGGCTTCGAGGCGTTCGAAGACACGCGAATGCGGTTCGACGTCCGCTACTACCTGGTCGCGATTCTGTTCATCATCTTCGATCTCGAAATCGCATTCCTGTTTCCATGGGCCGTGTCGCTCGATGCGGTCGGCCGTTTCGGCCTGGCCGCGATGGGGATATTTCTCGCCATTCTCGTCGTCGGATTCGTTTACGAATGGAAGAAGGGGGCGCTCGAATGGGATTGAGCCAAGATGCCGCCCGCACCACGCTGGGCAAGGACGCGCCTTTCGACGTACCCGAGGTCATGAATCGCGGGTTCGTCGTGACCAAGGTCGACAACCTGATCAACTGGGCCCGTACGGGCTCCCTGTGGCCGATGACCTTCGGCCTGGCCTGCTGCGCCGTCGAGATGATGCACGCGGGCGCATCGCGCTACGACCTCGACCGTTTCGGAGTCATCTTCCGCCCGAGCCCGCGGCAGTCGGACGTCATGATCGTCGCCGGCACGCTGGTCAACAAGATGGCGCCCGCGTTGCGCAAGGTCTATGACCAGATGCCGGAGCCGCGCTGGGTCATCTCGATGGGATCCTGCGCCAACGGCGGCGGCTACTACCATTACTCTTACGCGGTCGTACGCGGCTGCGACCGCATCGTCCCCGTGGACGTGTACGTGCCGGGCTGTCCGCCGACCGCGGAGGCGCTGCTGTTCGGAATCATCCAGCTGCAGCAGAAGATCCGCCGCACTCACACGATCGCCCGCTGACGTGGCTCCTTCGATCGACCGGCTGCGGAGCGGTATGCGCTATCGACCCGGCATGTTGTTGACGACCGGCAGTGAGGCCATGGCATGAGAACGGACGAGCTCAAACCGAGGCTGCAGGCGCTCGCCGAGACCGTCGAGACGAAGCTCGGCGGCAAGGTCGAGCGGGAGCCGCTGAACGCGGGGCAGCTTGCATACCGCGTCGACGCCGAGAACCTTCTGGAGTGCTGCCGCACGCTGCGTGACGACGCGGCGGTGAAGTGCGAGATGCTGATCGACCTTTGCGGCGTCGACTATCTGGTCTACGGCCGCGACGAATGGCAGACCGAGAGCGCGACGGGCACGGGATTCAGCCGCGGCGTGCTGAGGGACCAGGAGATTCCGCTCGAGAGCGACGATCACGACGAGGTGCTGTACCGGCCGCAACGCCGCTTCGCCGTCGTCTATCAGCTGCTGTCGCTCAAGCACAATCACCGGATCCGGCTCAAGACTTACTGCCCGGACGACCGCCAGCCGCTGATCGATTCGGTGACCGAGATCTGGAATTCGGCCGATTGGTACGAGCGTGAGGCGTTCGACCTCTACGGCATCCTGTTCCGGGGGCATCCGGACCTTCGCCGCCTGCTGACCGACTACGGCTTCATCGGTCATCCATTCCGCAAGGATTTCCCGCTGATCGGCCAGGTCGAGATGCGGTACGACCCGGAGAGGGGGCGCGTCGTCTACGAGCCGGTGTCGATCGAGCCGCGCACGCTCGTGCCGAAGGTCATCCGCGACGATCATCGCTACGAGCCGGACCTCAAGGACCCGAGCAATGCCTGAGATCCAGAATTTCACGGTCAATTTCGGACCGCAGCATCCGGCCGCGCACGGCGTCCTTCGGCTCGTGCTCGAGATGGACGGCGAGGTCATTCAGAAGGCCGACCCGCACGTCGGGCTGCTGCACCGCGCGACGGAGAAGCTCGCCGAGACGAAGCCTTACAACCAGTCGATCGGCTACATGGACCGGCTCGACTACGTGTCGATGATGTGCAACGAGCACGGCTACGTGCTCGCGATCGAGAAGCTGCTCGGCGTCGAGCCGCCGGTCAGGGCGCAGTACATCCGCGTCATGTTCGACGAGATAACGCGGATTCTGAACCATTTGATGTGGCTCGGCGCGCACGGCCTGGACATCGGCGCGATGACGATGTTCCTGTGGTGCTTTCGCGAGCGCGAAGACCTGATGGATTGCTACGAGGCGGTGTCCGGCACGCGCATGCACGCGACGTACTACCGCCCGGGCGGCGTCTACCGCGACCTGCCGGCGAAGATGCCGCAGTACGAGCCGTCGCCGCACCGCAGCGACAAAGAGCTGAAGGAGATGAACGAGTCCCGCAGCGGCTCGCTGCTCGACTTCATAGAGGCCTTCGTCGAGAAATTCCCGAGCCGCATCGACGATTACGAGACGCTGCTGACGGACAACCGCATCTGGAAGCAGCGCACCGTGAACATCGGCGTCGTTTCGCCGGAGCGGGCGATGCAGCTCGGCTTCTCCGGACCGATGCTGCGCGGATCAGGCATCGTGTGGGATCTGCGCAAGCACCAGCCGTACGAGGTTTACGACCGGCTCGACTTCGACATCCCGGTCGGCGTAAACGGCGACTGCTACGACCGCTACCTGGTCCGCATCGAGGAGATGCGGCAGTCGACCCGGATCATCAAGCAGTGTGTCGACTGGCTCAGGAAGAACGAAGGGCCGGTGGCGATCGAGGACCGCAAGATCGTGCCGCCGCGGCGCATCGAGATGAAGGACGACATGGAGTCGTTGATTCATCACTTCAAGCTCTTCACCGAGGGTTACACCGTGCCGGAAGGCGAGGTGTACGCGGCAGTCGAGGCGCCAAAGGGCGAATTCGGCGTCTACATGATCTCCGACGGCGCGAACAAGCCGTACCGCGTCAAGGTCAGGGCACCGGGGTTTCCGCACCTCGCGTCGATGAACGAAATGGTGTCGGGCCACATGCTGGCCGACGTCGTTGCCGTGATCGGGACGCAGGACATCGTGTTCGGGGAGATCGACCGATGAGCGCCGGTGAGCCGCCGGTAGAGCGTCCGGCGGATCATCCCGCCGGCGAGCGGCCGGGCAGCGGGTGTCCCGCGGCCGCGCCGCACGACGGCGGCCAGGCGCGCGCCGAGCTGTCCGAGCACGTGCGCCGCGAGATCGACCATTGGGTCGCGAAGTTCCCCGAGGGGCGGCAGCGTTCCGCAGTCATCTCGGCGCTGCACGCCGTGCAGCACGAGAACGGCGGCTATCTGACTCCGCCGCTGATGAACGCCGTGGCCGATTACCTGGGCCTGCCGCCGATCCAGGTGTACGAGGTGGCGACGTTCTACTCGATGTTCGAGACGAAGCCGGTCGGCCGGCACCACGTCTCGATCTGCACGAACATCTCCTGCATGCTGCGCGGTGCCGATGAGATCGTCGAGCACGTGGAGCGCAAGCTCGGCATCAGGACCGGCGAAAGCACGCCCGACGGCAGGTTTTACCTGAAGCGCGAGGAGGAATGCCTCGCGGCCTGCTGCGGCGCGCCGATGATGATGGTGGACCACGTCTACCACGAGAATTTGACGCCGGAGAAAGCCGCCGAAATTCTGGACGACGTGCGGGACGAACATGACTGACGGCGGCGACCGAAGACGACGCACTCGCCGAAGAAAAGGGGTCAGGGCCCTTTTTCACCGCGCCTGTCCGCAACCGGCTGCCGTGGTCGCGAAAAGGGGCCCTGACCCCTTTTCTTCCATTTGTGCGGAGGACTGACGTGCCGGAACAGAATCTCGTCTGCTTCGCGACGATGCAGTTCGATGACGAGCGCTGGTCGCTCGAGAACTACCTGAAAGTCGGCGGGTACCAGGCCTGGCAGAAAGTCCTGAACGGCGAGCTCGACCGTAAGGCGCTGATCGAGGAGATCAAGGCTTCGGGGCTGCGCGGCCGCGGCGGCGCCGGCTTCCCGACCGGGCTCAAGCAGAGCTTCATGCCGGCCGACGCGCCGGGGCAGAAGTACCTCGTCTGCAACTCCGACGAGAGCGAGCCGGGTACCTGTCACGACCGCGACATCCTGCGCTACAACCCGCATTCGCTGATCGA
>JAFGNC010000277.1 GCA_016927175.1 Gammaproteobacteria bacterium
CGTCGGCGCCGAAGAGCCCCAGATCCCGGCCCAGCTTGAACGTGCCGATCCGGTCGTTTCCGAACGTCATGAACACCTGGCGTACGTCGAGCGCGGTCGTGCCGAGAGCGGTATTCAGCAGATCCGCTCCCTGCTGCAGATTCGGGCTGCCGTCGTTCGTGCTGATGCCGGGAAACAGACCGAAAGTCACGCTCAGGTCGTAACCGTTCTGGGTCGTCGCTCCGCCGATGGCGAGCGCCGCAGGCAGCAGGCCGTTGCTGATCGACGACGTGCGCTCCTCACCGGCGCTGCCGCGGCACGCAAGGCCGCCCGCGACGCCGGGCGCGGTTTCTTCCTCGCAGTCCGCATAGATGTAGTGGACGTTGACGTTGCCGCTTACGGTGAGCGTCCACTCTCCCGCCGCGACCTCGAATCCGGCCGCCGGCGCGCTACAGCAGAGCGCGGCCACCGCAGCCAGTGCACTTTCGGTTGCACACGCACACCCTTTCTTCCGCTGTACAGGTGCCATGGCGGCTCTCCCGGTGATGAGCGGTTGATGGGATCCCTTCCGGGGCACACCCCGGAAAGGGCGCCTTCAACTCCGTGTGACGGGAACCCGTGCAACGCCTACGGTTCGCTTCGGCGCCCGCTTTCGGAGGCCGAAACGAGGCGCAACACCGATCACCGTTGCGTGCCTCGAACAGTCGCGCATCGGGTACAGTACGGGAGCAGGGAGCGTCGAAAAATGGGGTATTCAGCCCCCTTTTCCGGGCGGCGGATTCCGCGGCTACTGCACGGGCTCCGGCATCAACACGGCCGCACCGCGCAACCGGCCGGCGCGCAGATCGGCGAGCGCGTCGTTCGCCGCAGTCAGCGCGTAGCGGGTGACCTGCGTCCGGACGGGCACTCGCGGGGCGAGCCTCAGAAATTCCTCGGCGTCCCGGCGCGTCAGATTCGCGACGGACCGGACGCTGCGCTCGCCCCACAGGATCCGGTACGGAAAGCCCGGAATGTCGCTCATGTGGATGCCCCCCGCGACCACCGATCCGCCCTTACGCACGGCCCGCAGCGCCGCGGGGACGAGCGCTCCGACCGGGGCGAACAGGATCGCGGCGTCCAGCGGCTCGGGCGCGGGTCCGTCGGAGCCGCCGGCCCACACGGCGCCGAGCTCGCGCGCGAAGTCCTGCGCGTCCGCATCGCCCGGGCGCGTGAACGCGTAGACGCGACGACCCTGATGGCGCGCGACCTGGGCGACGATGTGCGCGGCCGCCCCGAACCCATAGATGCCGAGGCGCTCGGCATCGCCCGCGAGCCGCAGCGAGCGGTAACCGATCAGGCCTGCGCAGAGCAGCGGGGCCGCCTCGGCGTCGTCGTACGCACCGTCGATCGGGAAGCAGTAGCGGGCGTCGGCCACCGTATGCGTGGCGTACCCGCCGTCGATCTGATAGCCGGTAAAGCGGGCGTGATCGCAAAGGTTTTCCTCGCCGCGCCGGCAGTACGCGCAGGTACCGCAGGTGAATCCGAGCCAGGGGATACCGATCCGTTCGCCTTCGCGGAACCTTTCGACGCCGGCGCCGCAGGCTTCTATTCGGCCCACGATCTCGTGCCCCGGCACGATCGGCAGTTTCGCTTCCGTCAGCTCGCCGTCGGTGATGTGCAGATCGGTCCGGCAGACGCCGCAGGCGGTGACGCGCACCAGAACCTCTCCGGGACCGGGTTCCGGGGTCGGCAGATCGGCGACGCGAAGCGGCGTGTTCGGCCGATCGAGCAGCATCGCTCGCATTGTCAGCTGTCCTCAGGCGCTCGGCGCTCGAGCGTATGCGCGCAATGTAACGCGGACAGGCAGCGCGTATACAATGGTGCGCGCGAAACGCTTCGATTCCATCGCCGACGCATCGAGCCGGCCGAAGCTCGGGTCGGCATCCGAACAGGGAGGTAGGGTACGCCCGTGTCCGACTCAGCATCCGCTCTCGACTTCGAGCGCCTTGCCCACCTGAAAGCCACGATCGAAGCGGACATCGCGGCGCATCGCTATTTCGGCGCCGTCATCGCAGTTGCCCGCCACGGCCGCCTCGGGCTCAGCGAGGCGATCGGCTGCGGCGACGAGGCCGGCAAGCTCCCGCTCACGGAGCGCTCGGTGTTCTCGCTGTTCTCGCTGACGAAAGCGTTCACGAACGTGCTCGCGTTCCGGGCCATCGAGCTCGGGCAGTTCGCGCTGACGACGCGGGTCAGCGAAGTCATTCCGGAGTTCAGGGGCGGCCCGCGCGAGCGCGTGACCTTCTTCCACCTGCTGACGCATACGTCGGGCCTGCCGCCCGTCTGGATACCGAAACCGGGCATGTACATCGACCGCCTGGACGAGATCATCGAGGCGATCTGCGACAACATCCACTCGATCGCGCCGCCGGGAGAGCGCGTGCACTACTCGCCGCTCGTGCACCATGCCCTGATGGGCGAAGCGGTTCGGCGCTGCGACCCGAAAGGCCGCAGCTACCGCGAGCTGCTGCAGGACGAGGTGCTGACGCCGCTCGGCATGAACGACACTTCGATCGGCCTGCGCCGGGACCTCGCGGCGCGCCACGTCTTTCCGGACTTCCGGGGCAAGCCGCCGCAGGAGCACCTCGGCCGGAGCAACCTCGGCCCGCAGGGCGCCTTCAAGGAAGAGCATGCGGAGATGCCGTGGGTCGGCGGCGTTTCGACCGTGCCGGATCTGTTCCGGTTTGCGGAGATGCTGCGGCAGGGCGGCACGCTCGACGGCCGCCGGATCCTGTCGCCGGCCGTACTGAAGCTCGCCACGCGCAACTGGACCGCCGACAAGCCGAACGAGCTTTACAAGGGCATCGCGATCAACCACGGCTGGGAGCCTTACCCCGCCTATCTCGGGCTCGGCTTCGGCCTCGCCGGGGATCGGGTCTGCCCGAACCTGTTCGGCACGCTGACGTCGCCCGGCACTTTCGGCAATTACGGCTCGGGCAGCACGCTGTTCTGGGTCGACCCGGAGCTCGACATGACGTTCGTGTGCCTGACGGCCGGAGTCATGCAGGCCGCGCCGAACATCGAGCGCTTTCAGCGGCTGTCCGACATCGCTGCGTCCGCCGCGCTTTGACGGGCGGCTCCGTGCGCCGGGCGCGCGCTAATCGGCGCTGTTGATGTCCACCGCCTCGTCTGCGGAAGGCGCCTCGTAGATCTCGAGCGCGAGTCCCGACGCGACGTTGCGCTCCGGAATGGGCTCGCCGTTCGCGCGCGCCTCGGCCACGCGCCGCTGGTACTCCTTCTCGGCCCGAAGCGCGTTCGCGACGAAAAAATTGCCTTCGTGGCAGGAGTACTCGAGCACCTCGTAACCGGGCTGCGTCGTCAGCGTGAGCCGGAAGGTCCAGGGCCGCTCGAAAGTGCGCGGGTCGTCGACCGTTACGACGTATTCGAGCATGTCCGGATCGATGCGTGTAAAGCGCTCGGTCAGCTCGAGCTCCTCGCTGTGCGCCATGCGCCCGACCGGCAGCTCGTCGGTGAAGTTCGTCGTCTCGACGACGAGCGTGTCGCCGTCGAAGTATCCGACGGAAGAGCCCATGTACTGGCGCACGTTCGGATCGGCCGGCGGGCGGCCGTCGAGCGGGATGATCCGCGTGTCGTGCAGCATCTCGTAGCTGATCGCGACCTCGGTCGGCGACTGGACGATGCGCATCGCGTCGCCGTACAGCGACGGCAGGATCGAGCCCGTGACGCCGCGCGTGATGCAGCGGTCGTAGTACGAGAAATCCGCCGTCGTGTAGAACGGCCCGTTCGACTGGCCGATGTGGGTCGACTGCTGGCGCCGGCGCCCTTCTTCCGTCAGTGCCGGCATGCGGCCATCCTCGGGATCGACGATGTAAGACGTGTAGCCGAACGTGCGCGTGCCGGTCTCGGCCGAATCGAGCGCGCTGAGCTCGAGGCGGCTGCCGTCGTTCGGCTGGCCGGCCGCGAGCGCGGCGAGCCCGCCGGTGCCTTCCTCGAGCCGCTGCCGGAACTCCTCGGGCGTCAGGTTCCGGCGCGTGCCGTACTGCGCCGGCCGCTCCATCGGGATCCCGCTCATGTCGCGGCTCGTGAACGTGCCCTGCAGGTCCGGGTCGCCCCACGACAGGCGCGGTGCCTGCCAGTCGGGATCGGCAACGGCGGCGGCGGTCTGCTCGGCGGGAACTGCCGCCGTGGAGTCCGCTGACGCATCCTGGGCGCGCGAATCGGCGACGACGGCGAGTCCCGCCGCGAATGCGAGGCTCCCGAGCGCGAGTGCCGCAGGCCGCAAACGCATTGCGAGCGCCGCACGCGCGTTGACCGGCTTATCGAGGGTACGCATACTCAATTCTCCCGCGTCGAGCTTCTGGGGGAATAGTAAAGCGCATGCGCCACGGACTTCCACTTGCCGCCTTGTGCGGCTTCGCCGCCGTCGCTGCGGCCTTTGCGCCGGCAGTCACGGCCGAGGAGCGCGAGCGGCCCGAGCGGATCGCCGGCAAGCCGAACCTCAACGGCATATGGCAGGCGATGAACACGGCCCACTGGAATCTCGAGGGCCACTCGGCGCAACAGCTCGAGGAGTTCTGGCAGCTCGGCGCGCTCGCCGCGATTCCGGCTGGCCAGAGCGTCGTCGTCGGGGGCGAGATCCCGTACCGGCCGGAGGCGCTCGAGAAGCGGGAGGAGAATCGCGCCGGCTGGCCCGCGTCGGATCCGGAAGCCAAGTGCTACATGCCGGGCATCCCGCGCGCGACCTACATGCCGTACCCGTTTCAGATCGTGCAGGGCGAGGGCGACATCATTTTGTTCGCCTACGAATACGCCAATGCGAACCGTCCCGTCTACATGAACGAGGACGACCACGAGATCGCGCCGGTCGACACGTGGATGGGCCGCTCGAACGGCAGGTGGGAAGGCGACACGCTCGTGATCGAGGTGAACTCGAACATCGACCAGACCTGGCTCGACCGCGCCGGAAATCATCACAGCTCCGCCATGATCGTGACCGAGCGCTACACGCTGCTCGATCGGCACGCAATGCAATACGAAGCCACCATCGACGATCCGCAGACTTTTTCTCGCCCATGGACGATTCGCATGCCGCTTTACCGGCGCATCGACGAGAACGCCCGGCTCCTCGAGTTCAACTGCGTGGAATTCGCCGAAGAGCTGCTTTACGGAGAGTTGATGACGAAGCAGCCGGCGGCTCCCGCCGAGGAGCCCTGACGGCGGGCGCGCCCGAGGCGACACGCGAAACGCTGCTGCCGCCCCGCTGCCCGCTATCCCGATTCCAGAACGACGCCCGAAACGAGGTCCGACAATGTCACGCATTCACTTCGCCGCTCCAGCGCTCGCCGCACTGATCACGCTGCCCGCCGCCGGTCCCGCCGCGGCGCACCATTCGTTCGCGGCGGAGTTCGACATCAACCAGCCGATTCAGCTGCGCGGCGAGGTGGTACGGATGGAGTTCACCAACCCGCATTCCTGGATCTATCTGCGCGTCACGACCGACAGCGGAGAGGTCCAGGAGTGGGCGATAGAGGGGGGAGCGCCGAACGCGCTGATACGCCGCGGCTGGAACCGCAATTCGCTGCCTCCCGGCACCGAGGTGACCGTGCTCGGCTACCGATCGAAAGACGGGCAGCACCGGGCGAGCGGCGGCGCCGTCACGCTTCCCGACGGGTCGAGTCTCGACGTCGGCTCCAGCGGTATCGGTGCGCCGAGCGCCGAGTAGGGCGCGACATCCGAGCGGCGCCCGCGCTCGTGCCCCGGTAAGCCCCCCGATGCCGGACAAGACGCCGCGGAGCATCAAACGCGTGCTGACGGTCGGCGAGGTCGCCGCGCGCAGCGGCGTGCCCGTCTCGACGATTCATTTCTACGAGGCGAAGGGGCTGATCACGAGCTGGCGTAACGCCGGTAATCAGCGGCGCTTCCCGCGCGAGGTGCTGCGGCGCATCGCCGTCATCAAGGTCGCCCAGCGAGCGGGTGTGCCGCTCGCCGACATCAGGGCGGCCTTCGCGACGCTGCCGAACGAACGCACGCCGACGATGCGGGACTGGCGTCGGCTCTCGAAGCAGTGGCGCGCCGCGCTCGACGATCGCATCCGCGCGCTGACGAGGCTGCGGGACGAGCTGGACGGCTGCATCGGCTGCGGCTGTCTGTCGACGAAGCACTGCCCCCTGAGGAATCCGCACGACGTGCTCGCGGAGGAAGGCGCGGGGCCGCGGCTTCTCGACCGGGCATAGCCCGCGGCGCGTTCGCCACGCGAGGATCGCCGTTTGCCTCTCTCCGACAGCGAAATTTTCCTGCTCGGCGCCGTCACGAGCCTGCTAGCGGGGCTCGGTACCACGATCGGCGCGCTCGCCGTGTTCCTGCTGCGCCGGCCGTCCGAGCGCGTCATGGTCGGGTTGATCAGCGGCGCGGCGGGCGTCATGCTCGCCGCGGCATTTTTCTCGCTGCTGCAGCCGGCGTTCGAGCACGCGCGGGCCAGCTCGGAGCTCGAGGCCGCCGGTGTCCTCAGCGTCGTCGCCGGCGTGTTCGCCGGCGCGGCGGCGCTGTACCTGATCCATCGACGTGCGCCGCACGAGCATTTCGAGCGCGGGCGGGAGGGGCCTCGGAACCCCCGTTTCAGCCGGCTCTGGCTGTTCGTCATCGCGATCACGCTGCACAATTTTCCGGAGGGTATGGCCGTCGGCGTCGGGTTCGCCGGCGGCGACGTCTCGAACGGCATCGCGCTCGGAGCGGGTATCGGCCTGCAGAACGTACCGGAGGGGCTCGCCGTCGGCGTGTCGCTGCTCGCGATCGGTTACCGGCAGGCCGTCGCCTTCTGGGTCGGCAGCCTGACCGGACTCGTCGAGCCGATCGGCGGCGTGATCGGCGCCGGCGCGATCGCGCTGGCCGCGCCGGCGATGCCGGCGATCCTCGGGGTCGCGGCCGGCGGCATGCTGTTCATCATCAGCGACGAGATCATCCCCGAGACGCACCGCGGTTCGCACCGGGATCTGGCGACGTTCGCGCTCCTTTCGGGCGTCATCGTCATGATGTTGATGAATTATGGGCTCGATTGATGCCTTCGAGCAGCAGGTCGAGCCGAACGGAGCGCGAAATGTGATATGTTCCGCGCGGTTTCACTCGGCACTGTGCGCCGAGCCTCGTCAACTATTGAAAAGAGTATGGAGCATGGCAACAAAAGGTAGCCCGCCGACGAAGTCGGAAGTTCTTGCGCAAATTTCGAAGGACACGGGATTGTCCCGAAAGGACGTCAACGCGGTCTTCGATTCGCTGAACGGGATCATGCGCAAGAGCCTGCGCGCCCACGGCCTCTTCACTCTTCCCGGCCTGATGAAGCTGAAGGTCGTGAAGAAGCCTGCCACGAAGGCGCGCGAGGGCGTGAATCCCTTCACCGGAGAGAAGATGACGTTCAAAGCCAAACCCGCGAGCAAGAAGGTTCGCGTGCTGCCGCTGAAGAGCGTCAAGGACATGGTGAGCTAGCACCGAATTCGGGGCACGCAGCACGATCGATCGCGGGGCTTGCGGCGCCCCGACCGGTCGAGCTGCGGCCCCTTCCCATCCTCCGGCGAGCCGGCGCCTCCGCCCGCACCCCCCCGAATCGGGAGGGAGAAGGTAGGTGAATACTGCATAGGCGACCCACCTCGGTCGCTCTAGTATTTGCCAAATGGCGAGAGCACTCATCCCGGCGCTTGTCCTCTTCCTGCCCGGCTCCTTCCTGCCCGGTTCCGCCCTGGCGAACGACTTCCCGACGCAGGCGCGGGTGGAGTTCGTGCTCGGCTGCATGCACGAGAAGGGCGGGCAGAGCTACGACACGCTCTACCCGTGTGTCTGTCTGATCGACCGCATCGCCGCCTCCATGAGTTACGCCGAGTTCGCCGAAGCCGAGGTCTTCGCGCAACTGCGCTCGACGCCGGGTGAGCGGGGCGGCGTATTTCGCGACCCCGAGAAGGCGCAACGACTGACCGAGAAGCTCGAGGCGGTCAAAGAACGAGGCGAAGCCGCCTGTGTCGTCGGCGGCGGTGACTCGACCGAACAGGGGAGGACGCAGGACACGCCGAACGCAGACGCCCCATAACGCCAACGTTAGGAGAAGGTCATGAGCACGAAGCGCTATCTGTTGTCGATGGCCGTAGTACTGCCGTGCGTTGCGGCGGCCAACGACGAACTCCAGGACCTGATCGACGATCCCGACAACTGGGCCATTTGGGGCGGCGATTACGCCGGCACGCGATACAGCGAGCTGGATCAGATCGACCGTCGCAACGTGGGCGACCTGCAGGTGGCCTGGACGTTCTCGACCGGCGTCCTGCGCGGGCACGAAGGCGGTCCTCTCGTGATCGGCGACACGCTGTACGTGCACACCCCGTTCCCGAACAAGGTGTACTCGATCAACCTGCCCGACCAGTCGATCAACTGGGTCTATTCGCCGACCCAGAGCACCGACACGATCCCGGTCATGTGCTGCGACACCGTCAATCGCGGTCTCGCCTACGCCGACGGCAAGATCTTCCTGCAGCAGGCCGACACGACCCTGGTCGCGCTCGACGCCGAGAGCGGGGAGGCGCTGTGGAGCGCGGTGAACGGCGACCCGGCGCGCGGCGAGACCAACACGAACGCGCCGCTGGTCATCAAAGACAAGGTCATCACCGGGATCAGCGGAGGCGAGTACGGCGTGCGCGGCTTCGTCGTCGCCTACGACATCGACACCGGCGAGGAAGCCTGGAAGGCCTACAGCGTGGGGCCGGACGAGGAGTTGCTGGTCGACCCCGAGAACACGACTCATCTCGGCCAGCCGATAGGCGAGAACTCGAGCCTCGACACGTGGGAAGGCGACCAGTGGCAGCTCGGCGGCGGCACGACGTGGGGCTGGTTCACCTACGACCCGGAGCTCGATCTGCTCTATTACGGCAGCGGCAACCCGGGCACGTGGAATCCGGTAGCGCGCCCCGGCGACAACCGCTGGAGCATGACATTGTTCGCCCGCGATCCCGACGACGGCATGGCGAAGTGGGTCTACCAGATGACGCCGCACGACGAGTGGGATTACGACGGCGTCAACGAGAACGTGCTGGTCGACCTCGAGATCGACGGCCAGGAGCGCCCGGCGCTGGTTCACTTCGATCGCAACGGCTTTGCCTACGCGCTCGATCGCGAGACCGGTGAGCTGCTGAGCGCGGAGAAGTACGACCCGGCCGTGAACTGGGCGACCGGCGTCGACCCGGAGACGGGGCGCCCGCAGGTCGTCGCGGAGTACAGCACGGATCAGAACGGCGAGGACTTCAACACCGAGAACATCTGCCCCGCGGCGCTCGGCACGAAGGACCAGCA
>JAFGNC010000278.1 GCA_016927175.1 Gammaproteobacteria bacterium
CATCAGCCCTGACAGCGTCCGCCGGGCGCGCTGGCGCGCCTGGATCTGTCGCGTCTGCTCGCGGCTCTCGTTAATCGTGAGCACCAGACAGCGGTTGACGAGCTCCTCGTCCACGTCGATCGCCGTCGTCGTCAGGAACAGCATCACCGGTCCCTCGACCCGGTACTGTTGCGTGACCAGGAGCCCCGTCGCAGGATCCTTGCCCGTGCTCGCGATCGTGAGCTCGCCCTGCGATTGCAGCACTTTCAGCGCGTACGCCGCCTGGCGCACGCCTTCTTCTTCCGCGATCGCGAGCACCCGGTGTTTTAGATCCTGCTCGCCGAGGTAGAACAGCGACTGCCCCGTCATCGCCGAGTAGTGCACGCGGTCCTCTTCCGGCACGAGCGCGAGCACGCTGTCCATCAGCATCGACTTGCCGGCCGCGGACGTCGATTGGATCAGCACCGCCAGGGGCGAGGCGAGCTTGCGGCTCACGCAGGCGAGGTACGCCACCAGCGCGTTGCTCGGCTCGCCTACAAGACCCACGCGCTCGAAGTCGAGGGCGATGCGATCGAGCAGCTTTGCGTCGCGTAAGAACGCGAGCGCCGCGGCCGTCTCCTCGGGCGTCATCGCCGCCGGCGGCGTAACCGCCGATCGCTCCGTCGCCTTCGCACGCTCGTCGATCGTCTGCTCGAGCGAGAGCAGCAGCCGGCCGAGATCGTGCTGGATCACCCGTTCCTCGGCGCCGAGCTCGGCCGCTGCAAGCTTCGCGAACGCCTGACGTGCCTTCGCCTGGTACAGATCGAGCGTGTCGACGTGGAGGCCCGCTTCCACCGCATCGACCGGAGCCCGCTCGTGCGGCGCGCGCGTCACGAGCACATTGACCTTGAGCGCTTCGCCGAGCTGCTTCGGCAGCCCACGCACGCGATAGCGCCGCTCGCCGAACGCGATGACGAGCTGCTCGCCGTCCGCTTGGGCCTCAGGCTGGGGCGCCGGCGACGATGGCACCGCGGCCGCTTCGGGCTCCGGCAGTGCCTCGGCTGCGGCCTGCGGCGGCGGCTCATCGGTCGCAACCGCTTCAGCGGCTAAAGGGGAAGGTTTTGCGCCGGGCACCGCGGTGCTTGGCGCAACCGACGGTGGCGGCGTATCCGATGCCGGCGTCGTGCTCGACGGCGAGCGCTCAGCCACTCCTGGCTCCGCCGACTGCGAGTGCGCCGTCCGCAAGTTCGCCGGCCGCGAGGCCTCCTCGCCGGCAACCCATTGGTGAACGCTGTTGAAGCAGCGCGTCGTGAGCTTCGGCTCTTTCAGACCGGCACCGGCGCCGAGCCATTCCGCCGAACGGATCACGACCCCGAGCGACTTCTCCGGCGGCTTCACCGACGTCGCATACGCGTTCGCGTCCATGCCCTTCGGGAACTTCAGACGGAAGCAGTCGAGGCCTTCGCCGATGAGCTGCTTGGCCAGCACGTCGGCCGCGCGATCGCCGGCCTCGTCCCGATCGAACGCCACCAGCACGCGCTGCGCGCCGCAGGCCTTCAGCGCCGCGAGGAGCTCCTCGGTGAAGCCGTTGACGCCATAACAGCTCGTCACGTTCCGATACCCCGCCGCCCAGAACGTCAGCGCATCGATCAGCGCCTCGCAGAGGATGATCTCTGGCTGGCCCTCGATCCCTTCGCGGTTGAACACACCGCGATGCGGTCCCGGCAAGTACAGATGCTTCGGCGTGCCGGCGCGCAGGTTGTCGTTCACCTTCCGGCCGTAGGCGCCGACGACCGGCCGGGTTGAAGTCTCGGCCGACTCACCGAAGAGCGGCACGACGATCGAGCCGTTGAAGTGCTCGTGACCGCTCTCGCGCAGGATCCCGACCCGCTGCAGGGCCGATCGAAGCTCGGCGCCCGCCTTGTACTGCTTCGGCGCCAGACGATACGCGAGCGTGCGGTTCGCATATCCCAGGCGGAACCGCTCGATCAGCTCCATCTGCCCGAGGCCTCGACGGTCGAGGTACTGAAGCGCCTGCGGGCTCCTCTTCAGCGTCTCGTGGTAGAACTCGATCACCTGATCGAGCCGCGCCTGGTCGGCCGCGGCCTCGTCCGCGTGCGGCACCGCGAACGACTGCGCCTGCCGCAGCTTCGCCTGCGAGAGCTTTTTCAGGCCCGTCGAGCGCTCCCTGGAAGAGCCTGAAGAAGATGAAGAAGCGGCTAAGGCGGGATGCTCTTTCAACAGCAGCTCGCACGCGTGCCGGAACGACACCTTGTGCGAGCGCATCACCCAGTCGATCACCGAGCCGCCGGCATCGCAGCCGAAGCAGTGCCAGAGATTGGTCTTCGGCGACACGACGCAGGAAGGGGTGTCGTCGCCGTCGTGCCACGGACAGCGGCAGGCGTGATCCTTGCCCTGCGACGTCAGCTTGTGGCCCTGCCCTTCGATCAACCGCGCGAGCGAGACCTCGCGTTTCAGCCGCTCGAGCTCCTGATCGGGGATGCGTGCCATCGGGGCCCTCCGGAACCGGGCTTTGCCGCCAACCCTGTCAAGGGGGTTGGAGTAAAAATAACTCTGATGTAGATTACTCCGCATCAGAGTCATGTCAACTCCCATGCCCGGAACCGATCGTATGCTGAACCCCTCGCAACTCGATCCGATGGGCACCGGGATGACCCCCGACGACAAGCGGTTCTTCAAGGAGCTCGGCCGCCGCATCGCGCACCTGCGCCAGCAGGCGGGCCTCAGCCAGCAAGCGGTCGCCGACCGGCTCGGTATCGCGCAACAGACCCTCGCCCATTACGAGGTCGGCCGGCTGCGCCTGCCAGTATCGCTGTTGCCGAAGCTCGCCGAGCTCTTCGGCGTTCCGGCCGATGAGCTGCTCGGCCTAAACGGCGCGCGCGCCGGCAAACGCGGCCCAACCCCGAAGCTGCAGCAACAGATCGAGCGCCTGCATCGGCTGCCGAAGGCGAAGCAGAAGCTCGTCATGGAGATGCTCGAAGGTGTGCTGATGCAGCACCGTTGAAGCGATGAAGGATTGATCAAGGCTACCGCAATGACCGAAGTCACCGTCACTCTGCCGGACGATCTGGTTCAGCAAGCCCGCCAGGCGGGTCTGCTGCGCCCGGAAGCGCTCGCGGCGCTGCTGCGAGATGCCATGCGCGAGCGCCGCATCGAGCGGCTGTTCGCGACTATGGACAAGCTCTCCGAGCTCGAGCCGTCGCTCAGCGAAGAGGAAATCGCCGCCGAGATCGACGCCGCTCGCGCCGAGCGCCGCGCCCGCAAGTCTCAATGACCCGGACCGTCGCCGACACTAACATCGTCGTGTCAGCGTTTTTGTGGGGCGGTGCCCCGCGCGGTGTCCTCGACATGGCACGCCGCAAGACCATCGCGCTATTCACCAGCGCCGCGCTGATCGCCGAGCTCGAAGAGGTGCTCGCGCGCGAGAAGTTCGCCAAGCGCATTGCCGAGGTCGGCAGCTCCGTCGTCGAGATGGTCGGCGACTATCTCGCGCTCGCAAAGCTCGTGCGGCCTGCCGCTCACCCGAGCGTCGTGCGCGATCCGGACGACGATGAGGTCATCGCCTGCGCACTCGCCGCCGAGGCGGAAGTCATCGTCTCCGGCGACGCGGACCTGCTCGCGCTCGGCACCTACCAGGACATCGCCATCTTGACCGCCACGCAGATGCTGCGTCGCATCGCGACGACGTGACGCAGGCTACGGGGTTTGAGCTGGCTCAGGAAGACTGCAAAATGCTCTTGGTCTCGAAGCAGTCAAAGCAGACAAACACATAAATGATTCCGCAGTCCGCGAGGACGAACTCATCGTTAATTGAGTCGAGCTGACCGTAAAAGGTCATCTGCTTCCCGCACGAGCATTTCGGGAATTGCGGCTTCTGCAGGAAATCCGGCTCGCCACCAAGCCGATGTCGCTTGCCTACATCCGCCTCCGCCCATTTGAACGGTGGGAGCTTCGATGCTTCCTCGTTGAGAGGCTCGGCTACAAGCCTAAACGGTGGAATTGGTCTCATTGCCTCTCGCCTTGCTATTGCCCGTACGGATGGATTCGCGAACCACCTAAACCGAAGTCGTCCATCATACGGCCGAGCTGCTGGTAAATGTCTTTTGCTGTCGCGTTTGGATTCGCTTCAATCCACTGTGCCCATTGCTGGTTCCAACGTCCGGGCATATTTCCGATTCCACTCCCGTGGACGCCACGAAGATGCACAGCCTCGCTCAGTGTCACTGCGTGCTCGTCGATATTGATGCCACGGCTCGAGAAGAAACGCCTGAATTGCTGCGGCAGCAGATGGTGATCATGTAGTACCGGGCTCGCAAGCAACCTTTCAGTTTGAACTGTGCTTGCCGCAGTAGTCGAAGTCGCGCGCGCACCCTGCGTGTAAAGGCTTGCTTGACCGAGCGATAGTACTACGACGACCTGCTCGGCCACCATCGCGCCCGTGTGCGCAACTGCCCAACCATAATTGTCGTTTGCCCAAGCCGTTCGCGCGTTGTCCCAGGCGATCTGACCAGGCACCGTTGCGCGAAGCCAATCAGGACTGCGGACGACGATCGGCTGTTGCCCTTGCGGCAACAGGGGAACCGGACGCGGCGGTCGTAGAACGATGTCGATTTCGCTACCGCGTTCAGCCGTTTAAGCTCAGCGATCCCCGTGCACCTCCCTGATCCGTTCGTTTTGACCCTGACGCGGATTTTCGCTGAAGTGGGCAGCGATGTTGAGGCGCATTTTTCCTTTTAGCCGCGGCGGCGCAGCCGCTCTTCTCGTCGTTGTCTGCTTGAGAGGCGCGAGGGAAGCCCGGCCGCGAAGCGGCCGGGCGAAGCGGGTTCAACCCGCTTGCGGTTTACCGCCGTGTGGGCGGTATTGATGATGCTCGTCGCAGTCAGCGACGAGCCCCATGTGCTCGAGCAGTAGCCGCTCCCAGGCACCGGGGCGACGCGAGCCTTCGGCGATGCACGCGAGTACATAGCTGACAAGGTCTTCGATGCTCGTCATGGGCATGGGTGCGCCGTAGCGTGC
>JAFGNC010000279.1 GCA_016927175.1 Gammaproteobacteria bacterium
CCACCGCCGGCGCGGCAGCTCGCAGGGTTTCGAGACCACGGACACGCTCATGCTCGGCCCACAGCCGCACGCCGCCGTAAAGCATCAGCAGCGCCGTGCCCGTCAGCCACGCACCGTATTCGATCCACCGACCCATGTCGTTCCGTTCGTCTGTCGCCGCTCATGAGGATGCAACAATCAGGCCACGACAACCGTTGAATGCGGGCCCGCTGCAGCTGTCGTTCGATACTCCGCCCTGCCGTCAGGAGCGGGGACGGAGATCACCGGCGTCGAGACGCTGGTGCAGCGAGTCGGTCCTGACCGACGCGTTCAGCCCACCCTGCTGCGAGGCATGAACGATGGCTGTCGGCCGGCATTGAAGAGACTCGCGGGAGGAGATGGTCGGGATCGTCCTCACTCGTCCCAAGGGCTGCGGGTCGGCAACTTCACTGCCGCCGGCACGCGGACATCGGAGGGCGTGACGCCGAAGCGGCGCCGGAATGACCGGTTGAAATACGATACATCGTTGAAGCCGCTGTCGAAGGCGATGTCGGTGATCGTGCGCGCGGCAAAGCGGGGATCGCTCAGCAGCTTGCGTGCCTTCTGCAGCCGCCGCTCCAGGACCCGTGCCGTGAAGCTCCGGCCGGTTTCGTGCAGCAGATCCTGCACATAGCGCGGCGACAAGCCGACCCGGTCCGCGACGACGTTCACCGAGAAGTCCCGGGCGTCGAAACCGCTCGCGATCGCGCCGAGAACCCCCCGCAGCCGTGCCGCGCGCCGGCCGCGTAGGCGTGCGACATCCGCGCGTTCTCGCGCGGTGCCGAGCGCAAGGGCGATCAGGTCGAGGAGCGTGGTCTCGATGTGATCGTGAAGGAGCGCATCGTCTTCGATAGCGGCCGGTTCCAGGAGCAGCCGGAGATAGCGGCGCAGATGCTGCATGGCGGGCAGGCGCGCGTCGATCGGACGCGAGATCAGGTCTTCCGCGCCGCCGACCGCATCGAGCAGGGCGGCACGCGGCACCTGAAGGAACAGCCAGGTGCTCCCGGCGCGGGCCGCGATCTCGCCACTCGTCGCGTTGCACACCAGCGCGGCGCCGCCGGGAGCGATGGCGCAGTCGCGGCCGAGCTGCCTCACATGCATCGGCCCGACGCCGGCGTTGACGGCGAGCGCCAGATGGTCGCTTCGCGCGGCGGCCACGCAGCGTGGCGTTCGAATGTAGCGCTCGATCGTTGCGTTGACCGCCGCCAGCTCCGCCGCGCCGAACCGCGCGACCTCGAGCCGGACCGAGAATGGATCTTCGGCGAAAGTCATCTCGAGCGGCCCGTACAAATCCGTGTACACATCGCGCCAAAGCGTTCGGCGGCGGCGCTCGCCCAGCTGCTTCGGCAACGCGTCCGACGAGAACACGATGCGGTGCGGCGGATGCTCGACCATGGGTGTCCCGGGCAACGTGCTTCGAACTAAACGCCGAGTCTGCGCCGGAAGTCAAGAATGTTGCGTAGACGGACAAGACTGCTGCCGCAGCCGGGCGGATGATCGGCAGGCTTCCAGGGAGAGACCCTATGCGATCCGCTCGAGCCCTGATCACGACGACGCTTGCGCTGCTTTCGGCCTGCGGCGGGGACTCCGGCACCGGCGCGGCCGCCGATCCCCTGCCGGGCTCGACGGAGTTGGCACAGCGGGATGCAGAGGCGCTTGCCGCCGCCGACGCGTGCTCGCTGCTCGCCGACGACGAGGTGCACGCGCTGCTGGGGCAGGGCGCTACAGGCCGGGAGGAGGCCGGGCTCGGCTTCGATCTCGCCTGCTACTGGTACGCCGCGGGCCCGAACGGGATGCGGCGGGAAGCGTCCGTGGAGGTGAGCCGGCTCGAGCCGGAGGCGGCGCTCCGGGGAGAGTACGACACGTTCAAGGAGACCATGACCTTCCGGGAGGATGTCAGCGGCGTGGGCGCCGAGGCTTTCCTCGCCCAGTACGGACTGTCGGGATCCTCGCTGGTGATCCGGACCGACAGCCTCCTGGTCTTCCTCAACACGACCGAGCGCGACCGGGAGGCGATGCTGAAGCAGCTGGGCCCGGGCGTCCTCGAGCGTCTGCGGTGAGCCGCTCGATCCGGATGATGCAGCTCAGGGAGTGACCGGCGATGCTTTCCTCGACCCGAATCCTTCGCGCAGTCGCGTTGATCGCCACGCTGCACGCGACGGTGGTCTTGCCGCAGGAGCGTGCGGCGCCGAGACCCGCGCTCAGGCTCGAGCCGCAAGAGGTCACAGTGGAAGCCGGCGGTACGACCGAGCCCGTCGTCGTGACGCTCACTTCACCGCCGGACGCGGTCCTTCAGGCGGATGGCTTGCCGCTGACCGTCGTGCTGCCGCGAGCGATCGAGACTCTTGTCGGCGTAGAGCCTGAGCAACCGGTGCTGTCATTCGGGCGCGATGGCGTCGCGACGGCGCGCTTCCGGCTCAGGACCGACGCCGCAACGCCCCGGGCACGCTATCGCGCCGAGGTCGTCGCGGGCGCCCGGCGGCTCGTCGTCGCGGTGATGGTTCTCGATGTCCGGAACGTCCGGGGGCTCCCGCCCGGCCCGCAGAAACCGGATGTGCAGCAAGTCAGCGATGTGCCGGCGCTGGCCGCCTCCGCCGAGCTCGCATTCGCCTCCGTCCTCGACCCCGCGGGTACCGTCGGCCTCGACGGGACGAAACGAACCGTTTACGGCGGCGAGGTCGAGCTGCCCGAAGATCTCGTGTCGATCGTGCCGGGAGCGGAAGGCTGGGATGGCCGCGCCCGCTTCGCGTGGAAATCGCCCTACGCCGAGCAGTACCAGTGGGACTGGGAGGTCTCGCTGCAACCGTTCCCGGGGCCGCAGGCCGCGGCGCCCGCTTCCGGCATCGTCGCCTCAGGGGCCGTGCCGGGCCAGCCGGTCGCTGACCAG
>JAFGNC010000280.1 GCA_016927175.1 Gammaproteobacteria bacterium
CCGCCCTGTATCGGCCCCGGCCGGATGATCGCGACCTCGATGACGAGGTCGTAGTAGCATCGCGGCCGCAGCCGCGGCAGCATCGCCATCTGCGCGCGCGACTCGATCTGAAAAACGCCGACCGTGTCGGCCTTCGAGATCATCCGATAGACTTCCGGGTCCTCGGCCGGAATTTTCGACATCGACATCGGCACCATCGACGAGCGCGGCAGCGAGCGCTGCCCGTAGAACCGGTCGATCAGCTCGAAGCTGCGCCTGACGGCGCTCAGCATGCCGAGCCCGAGGATGTCCACCTTCAGCAGGCCGAGTTCCTCGAGATCGTCCTTGTCCCACTGGATCACGGTGCGCTCCGGCATCGCGGCGTTCTCGATCGGCACGAGCCGCGACAGCGGCCCGTGCGAGATCACGAAGCCGCCGACGTGCTGCGACAGATGCCGCGGGAACCCGACGAGCTGCGCGACGAGCGCGACCAGCAGCCGGATCCGCGGGCTGTCGGGATCGAAGCCCGTCTCCCGCACGCGCTCGACGTCGAGCCTGCCGTCCCACCACTGCAGGGACTTCGCGAGCGCGTCGACCTGCGGCTCGTTGAAACCGAGTGCCTTGCCGACGTCGCGCACCGCGCTTCTCGGCCGGTACGTGATGACCGTCGCGGCGAGCGCCGCCCGCTCGCGGGAGTACTTGCGGTAGATGTACTGGATCACCTCCTCCCTGCGCTGATGCTCGAAGTCGACGTCGATGTCGGGCGGCTCGTCGCGCTCCTTCGATATGAAGCGCTCGACCAGCGTCTCCATGCGCGCCGGGTCGACCTCGGTGACACCTAAGCAGTAGCAGACGGCCGAGTTCGCGGCCGACCCCCTCCCCTGGCACAGGATGCCCTGGCTGCGGGCGAACCCGACGATGTCGTGCACCGTCAGAAAGTAGGGCTCGTATTTCAGATCGCGGATCAGCTCGAGCTCGTGCTCGACGAGGCGGCGCACCTTGGCGGGCTCGCCCCCCGGCCAGCGCCAGCGCAGGCCCTTCTCCGTCAGCGCGCGCAGATGGCTCGCCGGCGTCTCGTTCTCCGGCACGAGCTCGTAGGGGTATTCGTAGCGCAGCTCGTCCAGCGAGAAATCGACGCGGCCCGCGATCTCGAGGGTCTCGTCCAGCATCGCTTTCGGATAGAGCTTCTGAAGCTGCGGCAGCGGCCGCAGGCAGCGCTCGCCGTTCGGGTAGGCGTCGAAGCCGAGCCTGTCGACCGGCGTCTTCAGGCGTATCGCCGTCAGCACGTCCTGCAGCGCGCGTCGCTCGCGCACGTGCATGTGCACGTTGCCGGCGGCGACCAGGGGCAGGCCGAGCGCGGCCGCGATGGTGCGGCGGTCGTCGAGCAGCGCGCGGTCGTCGCCGTGCCGCAGCAGCTCGACGGCGAGCCAGAAGCGGCCCTTGAAGCCGTCCTTCAGCCGCCCGCCGACGGCGATCGCCTCCTCCGCCCCGAGCCTGCGGTCCGGCAGCCACAGGATCATGCATTGCGAGGGCTCGAGGTAACGGCGGAAATCCTGCGTCGAGAGCCGATACTCGCCCTTGTCGGCCGCGCGCCGTGCGCAGCTGATCAGCGCGCTGAGCGCGCCGTAGGACGCCCTGTCCGGCGCGATGACGACCGCGACGGAGTTCTCGTCCGGCAGCGCGAGCTCGCTGCCGACGATCAGCCGGAAACCGAGCTCCTTCGCCTGCGCGTGCGCACGCACGACGCCGGCCACCGAGCATTCGTCGGTCAGTGCGAGCCCCGCGTAACCGAGGTTGGCCGCCTCGGTCACGAGCTCCTCCGGGTGCGACGCGCCGCGCAGGAACGTGAAGTTGCTGACGCAGTGCAGCTCGACGTATTGCGCGCCCATCAGCCGAAATATCCGTGCAGGTACCAGCCGCTGTCGGCGCGGTCCCGATAGACCCACAGCTTCTCGCCGCGCTCGCTCGTCGCCGCGTAATAGTCCCGGCTGATGCCGTGCCCGTCCCACCAGCCGCTCTCGATACGCTCCGGCCCTTCCGTCAGACGCAGCACACCGTCGTAGCACGGCGCGGCACCGGCCGAGCCGAGCCGTTGGGGCGTTCGCAGAATCCACAACGGCCGCTCGTGCGCCCATGGAGAAACAGGCGGAGAAACGCGGGGAGAATCGGCCCGCGAAACGGAGGCGGATGCCGCTGCGGCCTGTCGGCGGTTTGCGTCCGTCTCGATCCACGCCCTCTCCGGACGATGCTCGGCCGCCAGCGCCAGCCCGTGCACGGCACGAGATCCGAGGCGCCCGCGCAGACGCTCCACGAGACGGATCGCGGATTCTTCGTCTCGATCGACCGGGTCGTTCCTGAACAGCCGCGCCGCCCGCAGCCGTGCCGGCAGCAAAGGCCCGGCCTCGAGGCGCAGCGACGTCGCCGGCGCGGGCAGCGCGAGACGCTCGAGCTTGTCGAACAGCAATTCCGAAAGCCTGATCTCGTCGCCGGAGGCTTCGAGCAGCTCGATCCGGCAGGTCGTCGGCTTTTGGCCTCTGTGCCGGAAGCTCAGCCGCATCTCCCGCACCTGCGCCTGCCGTACCCGCAGCTCGTCGGCGAGCTGCTTCGTCATGCGGGAGACGGCATCGACGAACACCGGCAGGCTCGTGCTGCCGTCGAGCAGATCCGTCTCGAAGTCGAGGCTTGCGGGCGCTTCGAACGGACGGCGCGGATCGGCATGCCTGCCGAGCGCCCTGTCGAGATCCTCCAGATATCGCCTGCCCATTCTTCGGGCGAAGCCGCCGCGAGGCAGTCGCAGGCAGTCGCCCACCGTCTCGACGCCCATGTCCTTCAATGCGGCCCTGACCGGTGGGGGCCATTGCGTGACGGCAAGCGGCAGTGCGCTCGTGCGCGCCAGCAGCACGTCCTTCGACAGCGCGTCGCCGCCGCGATGCCGCGCGAGCCACAACGCCGCGAGCGGTGTCGGCGCCGCGGCCGCGCGAAACGTAAAGCCGCGGCTGGCGATTTTCTCCGCCAGCGCCTTCTTCAGGTTCGAGAGCCCGCCGAACAGCCTGAGGCTCGCGCCGACGTCGAGCAGCAGGCTTTCCGGAGGCTCGAGACTGACCGTCGGCGTCAGCTCGCCGCAGACCGCGGCCAGAGCTTCGAGGTGCACCCTCTCGGTTCTCGGCGATCGCTCGAGCACACGCAGCGATCCGGAAAATGCAAAAGCCGCACTCAGATTCAGCCCCGGCTCGATGCCGAGCCTGCGGGCCGCATCGTCCGCCGCGACGACGCACAACCGCCCCTGTGCGGATTCGACGACGACGGAGGGCCGCGCGGCCGCGCGCCTCTCGGCGGACCGGCCGGACTCGCGGCTATTCGCGGGCTGGTCGGACGGCTCTTCGCCGGACGCCCGATCGATGGCCTGCAGAGCAAGCCCGGGCAGCCATACCGCGAGCCACAGCTGCCCGTCGCGGACGGCGGCGCCGGCTTCCGGCGCGGAAGCGGAAGTCTCTCCAAAGGTGGGAGCGCGTTTGCGGATGGGCTGAGCCATGACGTTCGCTCACCGGCACCCGCCGTCTCCCGCAGGAGCCTGCCCCCGCGTGCCGCCGCGGGACAGCTCGAGGCTCAGCTGTGCCGGGCGGGCGCCGCGGCATTTCAGGATGCCGACGCGGGTGCCCTCCCCGCTGCCGGACAGCTTCAACCTCAATGCCGCCGGCGATCTCTGCCGCAATGCCGCAGAGGGACGAAACAGCACGAGCCCGCAGCGCTGCTCTTCCGCGGCCAGCTGCAGACGCCGCAGTTCGGCATCGGCCGCCGACTCCAGCCACGCCAGCACGGCGACGCTCGCACCGGAACGCAACGCCTGCTCGACGGTCCACAGCACGGCTTTACGGTCGCCCGCCGAAGGGTGCACGAGCAGGATCCTTCCCGGATCGACGCCGCAGCGCGCCAGCGCCGGAGCGTAAGGCACCCACGGCGGCGCAACCCAGACGATCCATCCGCTGCCGGCCTTCTGATCGGTGCTGAGCGAGGCCAGCGTCGGCATCAGCAGAGTCAGCTCCCCGATACCGTAACGCTCGACGAAGATTTCGATCATCGCTCCCCACGGCCATCCGCCCGACAGCTTCCGATCGAGCGCGGCAAACCCCGTCGACACGACGGCGTGTGCCGCACGGACCGATTTCCCTCGCCAGACGTGCGGCCCCAGAACGTGCGCGTCGATTCGATCCTGCAGGTCCATCCCTGACCCCTCGCCGCCGACTCGCGGTCACTCCATCGAGTGCCGAACGACTCCGACCACGACGCCTTCGATGGACAGCGACTCCTCACGCAGGTCGACCTGTATCGGCTCGAAGTCCGGGTTCTCCGGCAACAGCCACACGCGGTGACCTTCCTGCCGATAGCGCTTCACGGTGACCTCGTTCTCCAGGCGCGCGACGATGATCTGCCGATTGCGGATTTCCGGCGTGCGGTGCACGGCGACGAGGTCGCCGTCCAGAATGCCCGCGTCCCGCATACTCATGCCGCTCACCCTGAGCAGAAAATGCGGTTGGGTTTTGAACAGATCCGGATCGATCTGATAACGCGCCTCGATATGCTCCTCGGCGAGGATCGGTGAACCCGCCGCCACCCTGCCGACCAGCGGCAGGCCGATCTGCTCGCGCAGCGAGTCCTTCAGCCGGATTCCCCGCGACGTGCCCGGTATCAGCTCGATCGCACCTTTGCGCTCGAGCGCGCGAAGGTGCTCCTCCGCCGCATTGACGGATTTGAACTTCAGCTTCGCGGCGATCTCGGCACGTGTCGGCGGCATGCCGGTATTGCTGATAGCCTTTTGAATGATATTGAGTATTTGTTTTTGACGAGGGGTGAGCTCACGCATGGGGACGGCACCTGTATGAATGAGTAGTCTGATGTTATATACAGGCCGGGTGGGCAGGTCAAGCACCCTTCGAAAAAAATTTCCCGCGCCTCCCGTCCTGCGCTCGCCGCGGTTCCCCGATCTCCCCGAGCCACCCCACACGATCCGGCGGCCGTCGCGTTCCCGCAAAAGAAACATCCCGCCAGCGATGCCATTCCGAATCGACGCTCTTCCGCGGCTTGTGGAAAAAAACCTGAATACTCAACTGTCTGTTAACGGCGACGCCCTTATAACCACAATTGCAGTGACTTGCGCTTTAGTAAATAATCACGCCTGTTTGTCACTCAACACTCAGGGGATATCGAATGACCATGAAGTTCAAGGGCGCTCTGCAAGCAGCAGCATTGATCTGCGGCGCTGCAATCGCGACCGGTTGCGCATCCGTCACGACGGAGCAACTCGACGAAGTCAGAGCCGCCGCCGAAGAAGCGCAGAACGCGGCCAATGCCGCTCAGCGCACGGCTAACGAGGCCCGGCAGGCGGCTTCCGGCGCTCAGAGCACGGCCAATCAGGCCCTCCAGGCTGCGCAGGCCGCACAGGCGTGCTGCGATGCGACGAATCAGCGCCTCGACCGGATGTTCGAGCAGTCGCAGGCGAAGTAAAAGACTTACGACAAGCAGAGAATTCAAGGGCGACGTCGAACGGCATCGCCCGAATTACGAGAGCCGCCAGCGAAGCGTTGGCGGCTCTTCTTTTTTTATGTCGGATCAGGGCGCCGCGCGGCGCCGGGCGTCAGAGGACGGTGGACTCTCCGGGATCGGCCTCGGTGACCTCGGCATCTATGGCCTCGGTCTCGACGACGTCCGCCTCGAGCACGTCGGTGTCGAGGACCTCGATGACCTCGATGGCGGGGCCGATCGCGACTGCGACGGGAACGCCCCGGGCGTCCCGCACGATTTTCTCGGCGGCGTCCCAGCTGAACTGCGCGCGCCGCTCCGACGTCGCCGCGACGAAAGCGCGCGTCAGCTGCGTCGCGGTCCACTCCCCGCGCTCGACCTCCTCCGCGAGAGGCGGGTGCACCTCGAGGAACAGCCCGCCGTTGTCGCTCCAGCCGAGCTTGTAGGGCTGGTTCACGATGTTGACGCGCGTACCGGTCGGCACCGCGCCGAACAGCGCCTCGATGTCCTCGGGGAACATCCGGATGCAGCCGTGCGTGACGCGCATGCCGACGCCGGACGGCTTGTTCGTGCCGTGAATCAGGTATCCGGGAATGCCGAGCCGCAGCGCGTGCTTGCCGAGCGGATTGTCCGGCCCCGGCGGCACGACCGCCGGCAGCGGATCGTTCCTCGCCGCATGCTCTTCACGGATCGACTGCGGCGGGTACCAGCTCGGGTTGTCCGCCTTGGCGACGACCGTCGTCACGCCGAGCGGCGTCTGCCAGTCCATGCGGCCGATGCTGATCGGGTGAGTGACGACCTTGTCCGGCCGGTCGGGCGGAAAATAGTACAGCCGGAGCTCCGGCACGTTGATGACGATGCCCTCCCGCGGCGCCACGGGCAGCACGTACTGCGTCGGCAGCACGATTTCCGTGCCCTCCCCCGGCAGCCACGGATCGACGTCCGGGTTCGCGAGCCGCAGCTCCTCGTAGCCGACGCCGTGCTCTCGCGCCAGCGCGACGAAGGTATCCTCGTAGCGCGCCTCGATGCGGCGGACCTCCCCGATCACGTCGTGGTCGGGCGGCAGGTCGTACTCCGCGCCGACGGCGCCGTTCGCGGCGAAACCTGTCAGCGCCGCGGCCAGAACGAGCGTTCGGATCCTTGCACGGAGTTTTCGTCGCATGGCCGGTATTATACGTATGGCTGGCGCGACACAAAGAGGCACGGTTCTCATCCATACCCCGAAAACGGCCACCGCGCGCCGCCGCGCGATCAGTACCGCACCAGCGCCGCGCCCCACGTGAACCCGCCGCCGAAGGCTTCCAGCAGCAGCAGGTCGCCGCGCTTGATGCGGCCGTCGCGGACCGCGACGTCGAGCGCGAGCGGCACCGACGCCGCCGACGTGTTGCCGTGCTCGGCGACGGTCAGCACGACGCGCTCCATCGGCACCTGCAGCCGCTTCGCGGTCGCCTTGATGATGCGTATGTTGGCCTGGTGCGGGATCAGCCAGTCGATCGCGCCCTTGTCGAGCCGGTTCGACTCGAGCACGGCGTCGACCATGCTCTCGAGCGTCTTGACCGCGACCTTGAAAACCTCGTTGCCCTTCATTTTCAGCGTGCCGGCCTCCGCCTGGCGCACGCGGTCCGAGACGCCGCCCGACGCGTACAGCAGGTCGCGGTAGCGCCCGTCGGCGCCGAGGCTCGTGTACATGACGCCCGGCTCGTCGGACGCCTCGAGCACGACGGCGCCGGCGCCGTCGCCGAACAGCACGCACGTCTCGCGATCGGTCCAGTCGATGATCCGCGACATGGACTCGGCCCCGACGACCAGCGCGCGGACGACCTGGCCGCCCCGGATCATCTGGTCGGCCACGGACAACGCGTACAGAAACCCCGAGCAGGCCGCCTCGAGGCTGAATGCCGGGCCGCCGCGAATGCCGAGCCGCTCCTGCAGCAGGCAGCCGACGTTCGGGAAGATCAGGTCCGGCGTCGTCGTGCCGACGAGCACGAGGTCGATGTCGGCCGGGCGCGTTCCGGCGCTGTCTAGCGCGGCGACCGCCGCGCGGTAGGCGAGATCGCTGGTCGTCTCGTCGTCCCCGACGATGTGACGGCGCTCGATGCCCGTGCGCGTACGTATCCACTCGTCGGTCGTGTCGACCATTTTCTCCAGATCGAAATTGGTCAGGACCTTTTCCGGCAGGTACGCGCCGGTGCCGATTATGCGTGAATACATTCTTGTGGCTGGTCCTTGATCAGATTGTCTATCTGCACCGGCACACCCTTGCGCGCCTCGACGATGGCCGTGCGCACGGCCGTCTCGAAAGCGAACTGGTCGGCGCTGCCGTGGCTCTTCAGGACCACGCCGTTCAACCCGACCAGACTCGCGCCGTTGTACCGGCGCGGGTCCACACGCGCCCGTATCGCATCGAGCGCGGGCTTCGCGACGACCCCCTGCAGCAGCCGCAGCGAATTGCGATGAAACTCCTGCTTCAGGAACTCGCCGATCAGCTTCGCGACGCCCTCCATGGTCTTCAGCGCCACGTTGCCGACGAAGCCGTCGGTCACGACCACGTCGACGTCGGCATGGAATATTCCGTCGCCCTCGACGAAGCCGATGTAGTTGAGCCCGCTGTGCGCGAGCAGCTCTCCGGCTTCGCGGACGATCTCGTTGCCCTTGATGTCCTCCTGGCCGATGTTCAGCAGACCGACCCGAGGCTGCTTCACGTCGAGCATGTCGCCGGCGATGACGGAGCCCATCAGCGCGAACTGCAGCAGATGCTCGGGCGTGCAGCCGACGTTTGCGCCGAGGTCGAGCATGTACGTCGGGCCGCTGATGCCCGGCAGCGCCGAGATGATCGCGGGCCGGTCGATGCCGGGCAGCGTCTTCAGAACGTAGCGCGCGGTCGCCATCAGCGCGCCGGTGTTGCCGGAGCTGACGCAGGCGTCCGCCTCGCCGTTCTTGACGAGCTCGACGGCGACGCGCATCGAGGAGTCCTTCTTGCGCCGCAGCGCGTCCGCCGGCGGCTCATCCATGCCGACGACTTCGGTCGCGGCCTGATAACGCAGCCGTTCGCCGTGCTTGTCGCCGCCGTCCCGACGGGCGCGCTCCAGCACTTCCGGCAACCCTACCAGCACCAGCGACACCGAGTCGTCCTTCTCGAGCGTCGCGAGCGCCGCGGGCACGACGGCGTCCGGCCCGAGGTCGCCGCCCATCGCATCCAGGGCGATCGTGACCTTACGGCTCATCAAAAAAAACTCTTACCTGAAGGAAGCGAGTGAGAAGCCCGCGCCGCGGGCGCGAAGCGGCGCTATTCCTCTTCGACTTCCTGCGGAAGCTCGAGAACCTTGCGGCCCCGATAGTAGCCCTCCGCGGTGACATGATGGCGCCGGTGCGTCTCGCCGGTCGTCTTGTCGACCGACAGCGTCGGGCCCTCGAGCGCGTCGTGCGAGCGGCGCATGCCGCGCCTCGCCGGCGTCTTGCGCGATTTCTGCACAGCCATTTCGTCGTCTCCTGCTGATTGGATAGCCTGATTGAATGAGTGAGCGAGTCGGCGCCCCGGCCGGAGCCGGGCTGCCTTAGGCGCCCGGCTCGGGGGCGCCCCTCAAGTCTCGTCGAGCGCCTCGGCCGGGTCCCCACACCCTTCGGGCCGAGCATGCCGCGGAACGATGGGCAGCGAGATTATAAGTTCATCTTCGAGCAACATGGCCGGCATTAATCGGTCCTCGTCCAGAACGAGCGGCTCATACCCTTCCGGCACGTGAGATTCGAGGGACGGCGTCTCGAGCAGGGCCATCTCGACGCGGTCCCTGACGTGATAGTCGAGCGGCTCGAGACATCGCTGACACACGAGCTGCACGGTCGTTTCGTACTCCATGTCGATTATCAGCCAGCCGCCGCGTTCCTGTCGAAAGCGCATCGTCGCCGTGACGCTGCCGGCATCGGAGTGCAATAGCCCCGTCAGACGGTTGAAACGGTTCAGCTCGATTTCGCCGCTCAGGACGCTTCCGCGCTCCCCAAGAGCGCCCAGCTCGCGCGTACCATACCAGCTGAAGAGCGACGCGGGCATAATCGAACTATCATAGGGACGGGCGTTAATGCTGTCAAAACCGGGGCTTATAAGCGCTGACGCGGCTGCTCGCGACATGACACGTCTCATTCTCGCATCGACGTCGCCGTACCGCGCTCAGCTGCTCGCGCGCCTCGGACTCGAATTCACCACGGCCGCGCCGCGGGTCGAGGAGACGATCGCGGCGGACGAGCCGCCGGCCTCGGCCGCGGCCCGGCTCGCGCTCGAGAAGGCGCGCGCGGTCGCGCGCACGGCCGCCGCTCCCGGCTCCGCGGGCCGGTCGGCGGAACCCGGAACCGCCGCTGCGGAAAAGCGCGCCGTCGCGCGCACGCTGGTGATCGGCGCCGACCAGGTGCCCGCGCGGCGCGGCGAGATCCTGCGCAAGCCCGGCAGCCATGCCGACACGATCGCGCAGCTGACGCGCTGCGCCGGCGAAACCGTCGTCTTCTACACCGCCGCGGCCGTAGTCGACGCCGCGTCGGGCGAGGCCTGGCAGAGCGTCGACGAGACCGAGGTCGAGTTCGCGGAGCTGACGCGCGCGCAGATCGAGCGTTACGTCGAGCTGGAGCGGCCGTACGACTGCGCCGGCGGCTTCAGGGTCGAGGGGCTCGGCATCGCGCTGTTCAGGGCCGTGCGCTCGAGCGACCCGACCGGCCTGATCGGCCTGCCGCTGATCTGGCTCGCGGCGACGCTCAGGCGCGCCGGCCTCGACCCGCTCGCGGCCGCGTCTTCTCGCTGAGCACTTGCACCACGCGCGACAGCTCCTCCGGCAGCGGCACGCTGACGGCCAGCTCCTCGCCCGTGTCCGGCCATTCGAACGCGATCGCGTGGGCATGCAGGAACATCCGGTGCAGCGAGAACGCCTCCATCTCGGCGTTGAAGGCCTTGTCGCCGTACCGGTCGTCCCCGGCGATCGGGTGTCCGGCATGCCCGGCGTGGACGCGGATCTGGTGCGTGCGCCCCGTCAGCAGCACGACCTCGACCAGCGACGCGACGGAGCCGAAAGCGTCGACGCGGCGGAACAGACTGCGCGAGGCCTTGCCCGCTTCGTCGACCCTGACCCTGACCTCGCCTTCCCGGCGGGTCGCGGCCAGCGGCGCGTCGACCTCGACGGCGCCGTGCTCCCACAGCCCCTTGACCAGCGCCAGGTAACGCTTCTCGAGGCCGCCGGCGCGGATCACCGCGTGCAGCGCCCGCAGCGCGCTGCGTCGCTTGGCGACGAGCAGGCAGCCGGACGTCGCGCGGTCGAGCCGGTGCACGAGCTCCAGGGTTTTCAGCTCCGGCCGCAGCACGCGCAGCGCCTCGATGCAGCCGAGGTTGACGCCGCTGCCGCCGTGCACGGCCAACCCGGCCGGCTTGTCCAGCACGATCAGCCGGGGGTCCTCGTAGACGATGCGCCCGCGCAGCCATTCCACGCCGCCGGGCGCCGCGGCGGGCGGCGCGCTGTCGCGCATGCGCACCGGCGGCACGCGCACGCGGTCGCCCTCGCGCAGCCGGTAGCTCGGGGCCGCGCGGCCGGAGTTCACGCGGACCTGCCCGGAACGAATCAACCGGTACACATGCGTGCGCGGCACGCCTTTCAGGCATGCCATCAGGAAGTTATCGAGCCGCTGACCGGCGTGCTCGGCGTCCACGTCCCGGTGCCGGACGGCGCCGTTATTCTTCGTCTGGGGGTTGCCGGGATGGGTCACGGGAGCTCACATCGCGGGTTCCGTCCCGCAGCAGGGCATGCAAATTGAGCATAAGAAGGTCTATGTTATAGTACCTACAGCGGATTTCGCCTGAGCGGGAAAGGCTCGCGAGGCTTGTCCGCGTCCGATTTCGGTCGGCTCGTTCGCGAGCGGCCAAGTGCATGAAAGGGTTTAGTAGTCGGCGAACCCGGAAATCGGGGTACCGCGATCCGGCGCGATGGCTCTCCGTCGCAGAAGAGTCTCTAACGCAAAGGTGACGGATCGAGCAGTTTCAGCCTCCTCTCAACATGATACAGATCGCGGTGTTCAAACGAGATGCCGGGCCCGCCCCTGAAGGGCTGAGGTCTTATGAAACGAATGCTGGTGAATGCAACTCAGCAAGAAGAGTTGCGCGTGGCCATGGTCGATGGCCAGAAACTTTATGACCTAGACATCGAAGTACCGTCCAGAGAGCAACGCAAGGCAAACATCTACAAGGGGCGCATCACGCGCATCGAGCCGAGCCTCGAAGCCGCGTTCGTAGACTACGGCGCTCAGCGCCACGGCTTCCTGCCTCTGAAGGAAATCTCCCCGGAATACTTCGTCCGCCAGCCGGCGGAAGGCGAGCGCGTGCAGATCAAGGACGTGCTCCGTGAAAACCAGGAGATCGTCGTCCAGGTCGACAAGGAGGAGCGCGGCACGAAGGGTGCGGCGCTGACGACGTACGTCAGCCTCGCCGGCCGCTTTCTGGTGCTGATGCCGAACAACCCGCGGGCGGGCGGCGTGTCGCGCCGCATCACGGGCGAGGACCGCGAGATCGTGCGCCAGTCGCTCGAGGAGCTCGCGCCGCCGGAGAGCATGGGCTGCATCGTGCGCACGGCCGGCGTCGGCCGCAGCACCGAGGAGCTGCGCTGGGACCTCGACTACCTGCTGAAGGTCTGGGAGTCGATTCTCGAGGTGGTCGTGACGCGGCCGGCGCCGTTCCTGATCTATCAGGAAGGCAACGCGATCGTCCGCGCGCTGCGCGATTACTACTCGAGCGAGATCGGGGAAATCCTGATCGACGACCCGAAGGTGTACCAGGAAGCGCTCGATTTCATGGAGCGGGTGCTGCCGCAGAGCGTGCGCAAGCTGAAGCTCTATGACGACCCGACGGTGCCGCTCTTCACGCGTTTCCAGATCGAGAGCCAGATCGAGTCGGCGTTCAACCACAAGGTGCAGCTGCCATCCGGCGGCAGCATCGTCATCGACCACACCGAAGCGCTGACCGCGATCGACATCAACTCGGCGCGCTCGACGAAGGGCGAGGACATCGAGGACACGGCGCTGAACACGAATCTCGAGGCCGCGGACGAGGTTGCGCGGCAGCTCAGGATTCGCGACCTCGGCGGGCTCGTCGTCGTCGACTTCATCGACATGGGGCCGAGCCGCAATCAGCGGGAGGTCGAAAACCGGCTGCGGGAAGCCGTGCGCCAGGACCGGGCGCGGATTCAGATCGGCCGGATCTCGAGGTTCGGGCTGCTCGAGCTGTCGCGCCAGCGGCTGCGCCCCTCACTCGAGGAGTCCACGCAGTCGGTCTGCCCGCGCTGCAACGGCACCGGCAACGTGCGCAGCGTCGAGTCGCTCGCGCTCGCGATCCTGCGCCTGGTCGGCGAGGAAGCGCGCAAGGAGCGCAC
>JAFGNC010000281.1 GCA_016927175.1 Gammaproteobacteria bacterium
CTCGTGCGACTCGGCCGAGATCGAGCCGAAGCTCATCGCTCCGGTGCAGAAACGCCTGACGATCTCGCTGGCGGGCTCCACCTCGTCGAGCGGGATCGGATCCCCGGCCACGCCCTTCTTGAAGTCGAGCAGTCCGCGCAGCGTGCAGCTGTCGCGCGCGCTGCGGTTGGCCTGCGCCGAGAACTCGCGGTACGCGTCGCGGCTGTTGCGGCGCGCGGCCACCTGCAGCGAGAAGATCGTCTGCGGATCCCACGCATGCCGCTCGCCGGCGCTGCGCCAGTGGTACTCGCCCGGGTTCGGCAGCTGCGGCGAGCGGTCCTCGTCGCGCTCGGGATATCCGAGCGTGTGCCGGCGCCGCGCCTCCTCCTCGAGCTCGGCGAGGCTGACGCCCTTCAGCCGGCTGACGGTACCGACGAAGCTGCGCTCGATCACGTCGTCGTCGAGGCCGAGCGCCTCGAAGATCTGCGCGCCCTTGTAGGACTGCAGCGTCGAGATGCCCATCTTCGCCATGACCTTCAGCATGCCCTTCGCGACGCCCTTGCGGTACGAGGCGACGAGCCCCGCATCGCTCTCGATCACGCCGTCCTCGCGGGCCTTCCACAGTGCCTCGAACGCGAGATAAGGATTGATGCCGTCGGCGCCGTATCCGACCAGCAGGCAGTGATGGTGCACCTCGCGGGCCTCGCCGCTCTCGACCAGGATGCCGATCCGCGCGCGCTTGGCGCGGGCGACCAGGTGATGGTGCACGGCGCCGACCGCGAGCAGCGTGCTGACGGGCACGCGGCTCGGCCCGACGCCGCGGTCCGACAGCACGATCAGCTTGTAGCCGTCGTCCGTCGCGGCCTCGGCCTCCTCGCAGATCCGGTCGAGCGCGCGCTCGAGCGCGCCTTCGCCTTCGGCGCGTTCGAACGTGATGTCGATCGTCTTCGACTTCCAGCCGCGATGGTCGATGTTCTTCAGCGAGTGCAGCTCTTCGTTGGTCAGGATCGGGTGGCGCAGCCGCAGCCGGTGCGCCTGCCGTTCGCTGGTCTCGAGCAGGTTCGCCTCCGGCCCGATATAGCACTCGAGCGACATGATGATCTCTTCGCGGATCGAGTCGATCGGCGGATTCGTGACCTGCGCGAACAGCTGCTTGAAGTAGTCGTACGGCATGCGCGGCTGATCGCTCAGGCACGCGAGCGCGCTGTCGTTGCCCATCGAGCCGACCGGGTCGCGCAGCTCCCTGACGAGCGGCGCCAGCATGAACTGCATCGTCTCGGTCGTGTAGCCGAAAGCCTGCATGCGCGGGATCAGCGTGTCGCGGTCGAACGCGCGCTCGCCGGCCTCGACGACGACGTCGCGAAGCGAAATCCGCTGCTCGTCGAGCCACTTCTTGTACGGGCGGCGATTCGCGAAGTCGTTCTTCAGCTCCTCGTCCGGCACTAGGCGCCCCTGCTCGAAGTCGACCAGGAACATGCGGCCCGGCTCGAGGCGGCCCTTCGCCTTGACGTTGGCCGGGTTGACAGGCACGACGCCGACCTCGCTCGCCATGATCACGCGGTCGTCGTGCGTCAGGTAGTAGCGGCTCGGCCGGAGGCCGTTGCGGTCGAGCACGGCGCCGATGTACTTGCCGTCGGTGAACGCGATCGACGCGGGCCCGTCCCACGGCTCCATGACGCAGGAGTGGAACTCGTAGAACGCGCGCTTGTTGGCCGGCATCAGCTCGTTCTTCTGCCAGGCCTCCGGCACCATCATCATGACCGCTTCCTGCAGCGTGCGGCCGTTCATCAGCAGGAACTCGAGCACGTTGTCGAAGACGCCGGAGTCGGAGCCGTCCGGCTCGACGACGGGGAACAGCTCCTCGAGCTTGTCGCCGAAGAGCTCGCTGCGCGCGTTGCCTTCACGCGCGGTCATCGCGTTGACGTTGCCGCGCAGCGTGTTGATCTCGCCGTTGTGAGACATGAAGCGGTTCGGCTGCGCGCGGTCCCAGCTCGGGAACGTGTTCGTCGAGAACCTCGAATGCACCATCGCGAGGTGCGACGTGTAGTCCGGGTCCGACAGGTCCCCGAAGAACGTCATCAGCTGGCCCGGGGTCAGCATGCCCTTGTAGATGATGACCTTCGTCGACAGGCTGCAGACATAGAAGTACTCGCGCTGGGCGAGGCTCGAGTCGCCGCGCAGCCTGCGGGTCGCCTTCTTGCGGATCAGATAGAGCTTGCGCTCGAACGCATCGCCCTCGACGGAGCCGTCGGCCGCAACGAACAGCTGCTCGATGTGCGGTTGAGCGGCGCGCGCCGTGTTGCCGAGATCCGCCCTGTCCGCGTCCGTCGGCACCAGCCGCCAGCCGACCAGGCGCTGCCCCTCCTCGGCGCAGATTTCGGCCACGACGGCTTTGCAGCGCTCGCGCTCGGCCGCGTCGGTCGGCAGGAACACGATGCCCGCGGCGAACTTGCCGGGCTCCGGCAGCTCGGTGCCGAAGCTCTCCCGGGCCACTCTGGTCAGGAACTCGTGCGGCAGCGCCGTCAGAATGCCGGCGCCGTCGCCGGTGTTCTTCTCCGCCCCGCGCGCGCCGCGATGGTCCATGCGGCAGAGCAGGTGCTCGGCGTCCCGCACGATCTGGTGGCTGCGCTGGCCTTTGATATGCGCGACGAAACCGACGCCGCAGCTGTCGTGCTCCTGGTCGGGACGGTAGAGGCCGTATGCTCCCGGCCGCCCCCTTCTGTAGTGAGCGCTCATATACTTATTCCTATTCTGATGTAGGGGCCGCGATTCCCTTGTCGCGCCCGTCGGCCGCGGTCGCCGCCGCCGGCGAGGCCTCCGCAACCCCTCGGCTGCCGATGTCTGTCCCTGAAGTCATGATTGTTTTCCTGGCGGAAGGCTTCACGCATCCGCCGATGCACGCTTCTGAACGCAGGCTCCGGTCGCCGTCGGACCGTGCCCGGCGTCACGTCGAGGGAACGCCGCGTAATACGTTGATCCGCCGCGGGAAGGCCCTGGCAGGGGCCCGTGCGGCATGTGCCGACCGACCGACAACTATAAAAACGTCGCTATTCTGCGTCAATTGCGGGAGCGGGCCGCGCGATGCGCGCGGCGCGCGAACGGCTGCGCCGGAGAAGGGGTCCGAAAAAGCGAAAAAGGGGTCAGGGCCCTTTTTCGCTGCGACGGCTCTTCGGCTGACGCAACACCGAAAAAGGGCCCTGACCCTTTTTCGCTTTTTCGGCCCGGCTACTCCACCGACC
>JAFGNC010000282.1 GCA_016927175.1 Gammaproteobacteria bacterium
GATCGCGCGCGAACACGGTCGCGTGCCGGGCGGCGTCGCTGATCAGCTCTTCGGGTTCGGCCACGGAGCTTCACCTTCACGGAAAAAAGGGGGTCGGGGCCCGGAAAAAGGGGTCAGGGCCCTTTTCGCGACCTATCCGGCCGCCGTCGCGCCCCGCGGTCGAAAAGGGCTCTGACCCCTTTTTCCGGCCGAAAAGGGCCCTGACCCCTTTTTCCGCTAGACGAAGGTCGCGTCGACGAGATCCAGCATCACGGCGACGAGCGACTCGTCGTCCGACAGCGGCGCCACGATCGCCGTCCGGCACGCATCGCGCACCGGGATGCCGCCGACGATCAGCCCGCCTGCGGCGACCAGCAGCCGCGTGCTCGGCACCTCCGCGAGCCCCCGGTCGCGCAGCTCCCGAATCCGGTTACCGAGCGCGACGAGATCATGCGCAACGGCGCGGTCGACGCCGCTCTCGCGCTCGACGATTGCCGCTTCGCGATCGGGCGGCGGGAACGTCAGGTCCATCGCGACGAACCGCTGCCGCGTGCTCGGCTTCAAATCCTTCAGCAGCCGCTGATAGCCCGGGTTGTACGAGATCACGAGCTGGAACCCGGGTGCCGCATGCAATGTTTCGCCCGTCTTGTCGATCGACAGCATGCGGCGATGGTCGGTCAGCGAGTGCAGCACGACGACCGTGTCCTGGCGCGCCTCGACGACCTCGTCCAGATAGCAGATCGCGCCCGCGCGGACCGCGCGCGTCAGCGGCCCGTCCTGCCACACCGTGCCGTCGTGCAGTATCAGAAACCTCCCGACCAGATCGCTTGCGGTCAGGTCATCGTGGCAGGAGATCGTCACGAGCGGCCGGCCGAGACGCCACGCCATGTGCTCGACGAAGCGCGTCTTGCCGCAGCCGGTCGGCCCCTTCAGCATCACGGCCAGGCCGCGTGCATGGCAGCGCTCGAATATCGGGATCTCGTCCCCGGACGGCAGGTAGAACGGCTCTTCCGCTACGCGCTCGAGCGGCTCGGGCGCCTCGCGCGGCGCCGCGTTCATCTCGCCGCCTGTCCGGCCGGCTCGGGCGGCGCCGCGCCGCCGGCGCGCACGCTTTCCGCCTCGGTTTCGGGAAGCACCTCCGCGCGCGGCGCGCGGCGGAAGAAGTCGAAGATGAAGAGCCCGACGCCTACCGAGAAGATGGACGCGGTCAGAATCAGCATCAGGAAGTGCACCTGTATCTTCAGCTGCGTGTCGAGGTAGCCGAGGCCGACGATGCGCTCGAGGTAAACCTGCCCGATGCCCGCCGTCGCGAAGGACAGCGTCATGCCGAACATGCCGCCGACCTGCAGCCAGAAGGCCCAGAAGCCGAGCGTGCTCGATACGTCGTTGCGCGTCCGCGTGATCGACGGCATCGCGTACGTGATCATCGCCAGCACGATCATCGCATAGGCACCGTAGAACGCGGAGTGCCCGTGCATCGCCGTGATCAGCGTGCCGTGCGTCCAGCGGTTCACGCTCGGCCATGTGTGCGCGAGGCCGAGCAGCCCGGCGCCGAACAGCGCGAACACGGCGCTGCCGATCGTCCAGTGCAGCGCCAGCGTGTTCGGGTGCGAAAGCCCCGCGCGGCGTATCGCAGTGTAGGCGTAGATGGCCATGCCGACCAGCGCGAGCGGCTCGAGCGCGCTGAAGAAGCCGCCGATCGGCAGCCAGTACGTCGGCACGCCGACCCAGTAGTAATGGTGCGCAGTGCCCAGGATGCCGGCAATGAAGACCAGGCCGACGATGACGTACAGCCACTTCTCCATGACCTCGCGGTCGACGCCGGACAGGCGGATCAGCAGGTACGCGAGGAACGAGCCCATGATCATCATCCACACGCCCTCGACCCACAGATGGATCGTCCACCAGCGGTAGAAGATCGAGACGGTGTAATTCTCGTAATGCAGCAGCGCGGGCAGGTACAGCACCGCTGAGCTCAGCAGGCCGAGCACCAGCACGCCTTCCGTCGTCGTGAAGCGGCCGGCTTTGCGGATCGTCATGCCGATGTTGTAGAGGAAGATCAGCATGCAGGCCACGATGACGAGCTTGTGCGGCAGCGGCTGCTCGAGCAGCTTGTTGCCCGTGCCGTAGCGGAACAGATAGCCGATGACCGCCGTGACGCCCATCAGCGTCCACAGGATCAGCTGCACGTATGCGAGCTTGACGCTGTGCAGCTCCGTCCGCGACTCCTCCGGCACCAGCCAGTACGTCGCGCCCATGAATCCGGTCAGCACCCAGACGATCAGCAGGTTCGTGTGAATGACCTTCGTGACGTCGAACGGCAGGATGTAGAGCAGCGGGTCCGGGCCGAGATACTTCACCGCCGACAGCAGGCCGAACACGACCTGCAGGCCGAACAGTACCATCGCGACCGCGAAGTACCAGTAAGCGACGGACTGTGATCTATAGCGCATCGAAGGTCTCCATCTGCTTCGAGCCGCCCTGACGCCAGGCGCGGCGGCGCATCATTCGTAGCTCGCGAGAAACGCCGCGAGCTGATCGATCTGCTCTTCGCTGAGCGAATCGGCGTAAGTGTTCGGCATGAACGACATGTCGTTCGCGGAATACATCTGCCCCGGCACGATGTGCGCGCTCGGGTCCGTGATCGACTCGCGGATGTACCCTTCGGCGTCGTCCGCGTCGCCGTCGTAGTCATCCGATCCCACGATCGCCTCGGCCCGCGTCCTTATGCCGGCGAGCGTCGGACCGGCCATGTCCATGCCTTCAGTCAGCGAATGGCAGGCGTTGCAGGCGGGCGTCACCGAGCGGAACAGGTTCTCGCCGATCGCGCGCGGATCGCTTTCCGGCGTCACGGGGCGGAGCTCGACCTGTTCCACGCCCGGCTGGTCGGCCGCGACGGCCTCCCGCGAGGGCGGCGCGAAGCCCGTCGCGACGAGTATCGGCCGCGGCGGCCACCCCTGCGTGTCGACGTCCGCGACCCACTGCAGGAACCGGATCAGATTCGTGATCTCCTCCTCGCTCAGGTTCTGATTCGGCATCAACCGCCGGTGACGCTGCTCGTCGTAGAACTGTGCCGGGTCCCGCATGTAGGCCTGCAGGTAAGGCTCGCCGCGAAGGTCCGCGATCTTGGTCAGATCCGGCGCATAGTAAGCGCCTTCGCCGAACAGCGTGTGGCAGTTGACGCAGTTGTATTTGTGCCAGACGTCCTGACCGGCGCTGACCTCCGGAGTGATGGCATCCGCGTTAGTCAGCTCCGGAAACTGGCGGTGACTGTCCACCGTGAGACCGAGGAACGCCAGGGCTGCGATGCCGGTGCATGCGATCGCGAACAGACGCGCTTGCCGCTGATTCATTTCGTCGCCTCTCGACGCGTCACACGCCGATGCCGCCCCAGTACGTCAGCGCCATGACGAAGGAGTAGATCATGGCCGTCAGCATCAGCAGCAGGACGACGTAGCTCAGGATCTTGAGCGGGCCGTAAAGTCGGGTTCGCGACATGGCGGCGACTTCCTTTCGACAAGACGTTCTTCCTTGAAAAAAGAAGATAGCGACAACGTTCCGGTGCCGCAACCGCGCGGTCGTTGCCGCCCTGGCTCCGGCAGAAGCCGGAGCGCGGCCCGAGGCGGCGTCGCCACCCCGGGCCGCACAGATGCCGCGGCTGTCAGCGTCGCGCGAGCCGTCGACGACCCGTCAGCGCGGCGATCAGCAGCAGGCCGAGCAGCTCCCCGAGCCCGGTGCTGCCGCCGCCACCGTCGCCGCCCGAGCTCGACGGCGGGGGGTTCGACGGCGGAGGGTTCGACGGCGGCGGCTCCTCCGCCGCGGCGGCGACCGTGACCGTGAAGGCCTGCTGCGCCGTGCCGCCGTTCGGATCCGCCGC
>JAFGNC010000283.1 GCA_016927175.1 Gammaproteobacteria bacterium
AAGCCTTACCTCCGGATCGTGCCGCAGCCGCGCGGCTGAAGGGCTCTGCAACCGCCGGCGCATGGCCGGCGGTGCTTTCACCGCCGCTTCCTCCCTCCGCGGAGGAATTGTCTGGTCGATCCTCGTTCCGGAAATGACTCCGCGGAGACAGTGGCCGGATCGCGTTCGGGATTACGCCGGGTTCTCGCCGACGTACCTCGCACGCGGGCGGATGATCGCGTCCTGCGCGTACTGCTCGATGGCGTGAGCGATCCAGCCGATCGTTCGCCCGAGGGCGAACAGGGTCAGCGCGGCGCCGTCCGGCAGGCCGAGCGAGCGGGTCAGCGCGACGAGCGCGAAGTCCACGGTCGGCGCCTCGCCGAGCACGGCTTCGGCCGCGCCGGCGATGTCCCGCGCGAAAGCGGCGTTCTGCGAGCTCGGCAGCATCTCGAGCAGAACCGCCGCCCGCGGGTCTCCTGCCGCGTAGAGCGGGTGACCGAAGCCGTCGATCGGCTCGCCCCGCCGCAGCCGCCGAGTCAGCGCTTTCGGCAGATCGGCCGAGCCGCGCAGCGACTCCCACAACGCTTCGACCCTTGCGGTCGTTCCGCCATGCTTCGTGCCTTCCAGCGCGGCGAGTCCCGCGATGACGACTCCATAGGGCGACGTGCCCGCCGACGCCACGCAGCGCGCGGTGAAGGCGGAGACGTTCAGCTCGTGATCCGCGCAAAGGATCATCGCCGCGCGCAGCAGCGCGGCCGCGTCCGGCACGTCCCAGCCGTGCGCAAGGGCTTCGTCGATCGTTCGATCTCCGCCGCGCGCTGGCGCGGCGACGGTCGCGAGCAGCTCCACGATGCGCCAGCCGGTTCGGGCGGTTGCCTGCGGCCGCAAATCGTATGCGGCCGGGTCCTCCGCGGAGGCGCGCGCGAGCGCGGCCTGCGCGCGCGCGACGAACGGTAAGCTGCTCCCCGGGCGCGCCGTTCCCCTTCCGCCGCGCGAAGGCTGGGGCACGGTTCTCTTTGCGGCGGTCGCCGGCGCGCAAACGGTCCTCGTTCCGCCGGTCGTCGGCTCGCACTGCGTTCCGTCCGCGCGGCCGGTCCACAGCAGCGCCGCGACGTCGGCGAGCGAAGCCTCGCGCGCGAGGGCGGCGGCGTCGCGGCCACGATAGTAGATCCGGCCTTCAGCGATCAGCGTGATGGCGGACTGAAGAATCGGCAGACCCCAGTGCAGCGCCTGCTCGGCCGCTTTCTCGGGATTGCGCCGCTCGGCGGTGCGAGCGCGCAGGCGCTCGATGTCGTCCCGGGCGTAGCGGCGGCGCCGCGTGCTGCCGGGCACCGGCTCGGAGCGCACTCTGCCGCGGCTCACGTAGGCGTAAAGCGTCGCGCGGCTCACGCCGAGCAGCGCGGTCGCCTCTTCCGTGTCGAGCCATGCGGTCCCGGGCGTTTTCATATTGACTGCTTGATCAATATTGACTACCGACTGACCGCAACATACCGTGCGTGCCATGACGATGCAATCGCAAGCGCAGCCGGCGCCACGCGTGCACGAAGGGCTCGAGGGAGTGCTCGCGGCGGCGACGAGGCTCAGCCTCGTCGACGGGGAGCGCGGCGAGCTGATCGTCGCCGGCAAGAGGCTCGAGGAACTCGCCGGGCGCCCGTTCGAGCACACCGTGGCGCTGCTGTGGAAAGCCGCCGGCGCCAGCGGCGCGGCACCGGTACGCGCCGCGGCTCTGCCTGATCTGACCCTCGCGCTGCTGCGCGACGCGGCGGCTGCCGGTGCAGGATCGATGGATGCGCTGCGGATGGCGATCGGCACGCTGACTGCGGCGGAAGACGCCGAGGCCGCACACCTGCTCGTAGGCTCCTGCCCGACGATCGTCGCCACGCATGCGCGCCTCGCGGCCGGCAGCGAGCCCCTCGCGCCGCGGCCGGATCTCGGTTTCGCGGCGAATTACCTCTATATGCTGAGCGGAGCGGAGCCGCATCCCGAGCAGGTGCGCGGCCTCGACACGTATCTGAATACGGTCGCCGATCACGGACTGAACGCTTCGACCTTCACGGCGCGGACCATCGTCTCCACCGGTGCCGACTTCGTCTCCGCCGTCACCGGCGCCGTCGGGGCGTTGAAGGGCCCGCTCCACGGCGGCGCACCGGGGCCCGCGCTCGACATGGTGTTCGAGATCGGCGAGGCGTCGCGCGCGGATCGTTATCTCCGGCGCAAGCTCGAGCGCGGTGAGCGGCTGATGGGCTTCGGACATCGCATCTACAAGGTGCGCGATCCCCGAGCGGACGTTCTCGAAGCCGCCGCGGCGCGCATGTTCGCGCGCACGGGCGATGCGCGGCTGTACGAGCTCGCGCGGGCGGTAGAGGCCGCGGCGCTGCGCCTGCTCGAGGAGCACAAACCGGGCCGGCGCCTTGCGACCAACGTGGAGTTCTACACCGCACTGCTGCTGCACGGTCTCGGGCTCGACACCGCGCTCTTCACACCCACTTTCGCAATCGGCCGCATGGCCGGCTGGACGGCACACTGCTTCGAGCAGCGTGCCTCCGGCCGCCTGATCAGGCCGCAATCGGTCTACGTCGGCGCACTGCCGGCCTGATCGCGCCGCGGCCGCTTCGTTGTTCTGGGTCGCCGCCACGCTGCTCGCCGCTGCCGCGCAGACGGCGCGGAACGCGATGCAGAGCAGCCTCACGACGCAGCTCGGCACGCTCGGCGCGACGCAGGTGCGGTTCCTCTACGGGTTTCCGTTCGCGCTGCTGTTCCTCGCGGCCGTTGCGCTGGTCTCGGCATCTCCGATACCACGCCCTGACGCGCCCTTCCTCGTGTTCACCACGGCCGGAGCTCTCGCCCAGATCATGGCGACGGCATTGATGCTCGCGGCGATGCGAGTGCGGTCGTTTTCGGTCGCGACGGCGTTCACGAAGACGGAGGCCGTTCAGGCCGCATTGTTCGGGCTGATCGTGCTCGGCGAGCAGCTCACACCGCTGCTGGCGTCGGCGATCGCGATAGCGACCTGCGGCGTCTTCCTGGCCGCCGTGCGCCCCGGGGCGGTATGGCATGTCGCGAGCGTCAGGGCGGCGCTTCACGGCGTCGCGGCCGGGGGACTGTTCGCTGTCGCGGCCGTCGGCTTCCGGGGCGGCATCCTGGCTCTCGACGACGGCGCGCCGTTCTACCTGCGAGCGACCACGACGCTGGTCTGGTCGCTCGGGATCCAGGCGGCGCTGCTCGCGGCCTGGCTCTGGATATTTCGGCGTGCGGCGCTGCTGCACAGCTTCGTGCTCTGGCGCTCGTCCATCTTCGCCGGCTTCATGGGCGCGTTCGCCTCGCAGTTCTGGTTCCTGGCGTTCTCGCTGACCGCGGCGGCCAACGTGCGCACGCTCGGCCTCGTGGAAGTGCTGTTCGCCCAGGTCGTGTCGCGCCGGCTGTTCGAGCAGCGCCTCACCGCGCGCGAGACGGTCGGAATGGCGCTCCTGCTCGCAGGCGTGGCGCTGCTGCTGCTCGAGCTCTGAGCCCGCGCCCGTCGCACGGCGGCGCGCGCCGCTGCTCGAGGTGCAAGGCGCCGGCCGTGACAGGGCACCGCGACGCTGGCCGCCCGAGACGGCGTCCGAGCGACGATGCGCCCATTGCCGGCGATCGGTCGGTCGGACAGGTTTAGCTACCCGTTTTCGGGGCCGATGAAGCGCTCGGAAATCTCGGAGTACGCGTCGATGCGCCGATCGCGCAGGAACGGCCAGCCGACGCGGAACGACTCCATATCGTTCAGGTCGACGCGCTCGACGATGACGGCCTCGGCGTCGCCCGGCGCGCGTACGAGGACGCGCCCGTCCGGCGCCGCAATGAAGCTCCGCCCCCAGAACTCGATGCCGCCGTCGCCGGCCGGATCAGGCTCGAAACCGACGCGGTTCACGGCGACGACGAAGCAGCCGTTCGCGATCGCATGGCTGCGCTGCATCGTCTCCCACGCCTCGTGCTGGCGTTCGCCGTATTGCGCTTTCTCTTCCGGATGCCAGCCAATCGCGGTCGGATAGATCAGCAGCTCCGCGCCCCGCAGCGCCGTCAGCCGGGCAGCTTCCGGATACCACTGGTCCCAGCACACCAGCACGCCGAGCTCGGCCGGCGCCGTGTGGAAGGTACGAAAGCCGAGGTCGCCGGGCGTGAAGTAGAACTTCTCGTAGTAGCGGGGATCGTCGGGGATGTGCATCTTGCGGTATTTGCCGACGTAGCCGCGCTCGCCGTCGAGGACGGCGGCCGTATTGTGGTAGAGCCCCGGCGCGCGCCGTTCGAACAGGCTCGCGACGAGCGTAACGCCGAGCTCGGCCGCGACGGCGCCGAGCCGCTCCGTGCTCGGCCCGGGCACGGGCTCCGCCAGGTCGAAGTTCCTCGCGTCCTCGCTCTGGCAGAAGTAGCGCGACCTGAACAGCTCCGGCAGCACGACGAGCCTCGCGCCCTGCCCCGCCGCGTCGCGCACGAAGCCTTCCGCGCGGGCGAGGTTCTCGTCCGGCGACTCCGACATCGCCATCTGCACGAGCCCGACCTCGAGCGGGCGCGGCCGCGGTGCGCGGCTCATACGCGATGGTCCTCCCGCACCATCTCGCGCGGGTCGCAGTAGGTGTTGCGCGGAAAGCAGGACATGTACTGGTCCAGGATCTCCATGGCCTGTGTCGGGCGGATCACGCCCGCCTGGATCTTGGCCCGCACCAGCTCGCTCATTCGCCGGTGCAGGTCGTTCGGGAAGTACTGCACCTGCGCGAGCATGTCCTGGATCGCGGTGCCCTGGATGATCTTCTCGATCCAGAAGTTGCCCGGCTCCTCCGCGTCAGCGTAGACGTGCGCCTCGGCAACGCGCCCGAACAGGTTGTGCGCGTCGCCGACGATGTCCTCGTACGCGCCCATCAGGAAAAAGCCGAGATAGTAGGGCTCGTCCTGATTCAGCCTGTGCAGCGGCAGGAAGCGGTTGTCCGGGTAACTCGTCACGTAATGGCTGACCTTGCCGTCGGAGTCGCAGGTCAGATCGACGAGCAGCGCGCGGCGACGCGGCTCCTCGTCCAGGCGGTCGAGCGGCATGATCGGGAACGGCTGCCCGATGGCCCAGTGATCCAGCATCGACTGGAAGACGGAAAAATTACACAGGTACTGGTCCGTCAGCGCGCCCTCGAGCTCGGCGACCTCCGGCCCCTGCGGCTCCTCGTCGGGCCGCTTCAGCTGCTTCAGCAGCGAGCGGCAGACGCGCCAGTACAGCGTCTCGGCCAGCGCCCGCTGCTCGAGCGGCAGGTAACCGAGGTTGAACAGCGTGCCGATCTCGTCGAGCCGCTCCCGCGCGTCGTGGTAGGCCTCGAGCAGCTCGCCGTAGCTCTCGATGCCCGGCAGGTAGTCGAGGATCCGGGCGAGCGCCCTGACCGACTCCTCGACGTCCTCCGGCACGACGAGCTCCTGCGTCGCGTCGTCTTTCGCCTGCGCGCCGAGCACCGGCACGATCAGCATCGAGTGGTGCGCGGTCAGCGCGCGGCCGCTCTCGGTCACGAGGATCGGCATCGGCACATCGTTCGCGTCGCAGACCTCCTTGACCGTGAACACGACGGCGTTCGCGTACTCCTGCAGGCTGTAGTTGATGCCGGCGTCTTCCTCGTAGTGACCCTTGTCGTAGTTGACGCCGAGGCCGCCGCCGACGTCGAGGTACTTGACGTTGGCGCCGCGCTTGATCAGCGCCGCGTATATCTGCGCAACCTCTTTCGTCGCCTGCTTCAGCACCTGGATGTCGGCGATCTGGCTGCCGATGTGGCAGTGCAGCAGCACGAGCTTCTCCGTCATGCCGGAAACCTCGAGCTCGCCGACGAGGCGCACCAGCTCCGTGACCGTCAGGCCGAACTTCGAGTTCGCGCCGGAGGACTCCGACCAGCGCCCGGAGCCGCGGGTCGCGAGACGCACGCGCACGCCGAGCTTCGGCAGATAGCTCATGCTGAAGGCGAGCCCCTTGAGGTCCGTGAACTCGGAGTACTTCTCGACGACCGGCACCACGTTCTGGCCGAGCCGCTGGCCGTTGATCATCAGCGACAGCATCGTGCGGTCCTTGACGCCGTTGCAGACCAGCAGCGTGTCGTTGTCGACGTGCGGCAGCGCCGCGATCAGCTCCGCCTTCGAGCCGCACTCGAGACCCATGCCGTAGGGCTTGCCGGCATCGAGCAGCTCGTCGACGACCTCGTGCAGCTGGTTGACCTTGATCGGATAAATGCCCCGGTAGAGGTTCTCGTAGCCCGACTCCGCGATCGCCTCGTTGAACGCCTCGTTGATCCGCTTGACCTGCGCGCGCAGCACGTCCTGGAAACGGATCAGCACGGGGAACTGCACACCGCGGCGGCGCAGCTCCTCGACGATCGCGACGACGTCCATCGTCGTCGGGGGCTCGGCCTCGGGCCCCGTCTCGACGGCGCGCACGGCGACGTGCCCCTTCTCGTTGATGAAGAAGTAGGGGTCGCCCCAGCTCGTGATCCGGTACAGGTGCGACGAATCCTCGATCGTCCACTCGGCCGGCAGCGGACGCTGCGTTTTAGCGTGTTGCGATGGCATTTGACTCTCTGGACGGGACTATTGCCCGAGCACGTAGGCGAAAATCAGAGGCGCGACGATCGTCGCGTCGGATTCGACGATGAACTTAGGGGTGTCGGCGGAAAGCTTGCCCCAGGTGATCTTCTCGTTCGGCACGGCGCCCGAATACGAGCCGTAGCTCGTCGTCGAGTCGCTGATCTGGCAGAAGTAGCCCCACCTCGGCACGTCGTCGATCCGCAGGTCCTGCTCGAGCATCGGCACCACGCAGATCGGAAAGTCGCCGGCGATGCCGCCGCCGATCTGGAAGAACCCGATCGAGGTCTCCGCCGAGACATTCTGATACCAGTCGGCGAGCGACAGCATGTACTCGATGCCGGAGCGGACCGTCGTCACGTTGCGGACGTCGCCCGAGATGCAGTGGCCGGCGTACATGTTGCCGAGCGTCGAGTCCTCCCAGCCCGGCACGAACAGCGGCAGGCCCGCCTCGCTCGCGGCGACGAGCCAGCTGTCGGCCGGATCGATCTGGTATGCCGGCTCGAGATCGCCATCGCGCAGCGCCTGGTACATGAACTCGTGCGGCAGGTAGCGCTCGCCTGCCGCGTCGGCGGCCATCCAGCGCTTCAGCATGATCTTCTCGATCCGCCGCATCGCCTCGTGCTCCGGGATGCACGTGTCCGTCACGCGGTTCAGGTTCTGCTCGAGCAGCGCCTCCTCCTGCTCCGGCGACAGATGCCGGTAATGCGGGATGCGCACGTAATGATCGTGCGCGACGAGGTTGAACAGATCCTCCTCGAGATTCGCGCCGGTGCAGGAGATCGCGTGGACCTTGCCGCGGCGGATCATTTCGGCGAGCGACAGCCCGAGCTCCGCCGTGCTCATCGCTCCGGCCAGCGTGACCAGCATCCTGCCGCCGGAGTCGACGTGGCGGCGGTAAGCCCGGGCGGCATCGACGAGCGCGGCGCTGTTGAAATGGCGGTAGTGGTGGTCGATGAAGTCGGAGATGGCGCCCATCGTCATATCTCCAGGCGATGCCTCGCGGCACGGAAAGAAAACAAGGTTAGGGAATCGCTCGCCCCGCAACAATAGCAGCAGGCCGTCGGCGCGGCGAAACCCGCGGTCGTAGTCTCGCTCACGGCGCGGCCGGCACCTGTTGGGTCAGGCAATGCAGCGCGCCGAGCCCGCCGACCAGAGCGCGGCAGTCGATCGGCACGATGCGGCGCCCGGGGAAAGCGGCGCCGAGCACGTCCTCGGCCTCCCCGTCCTTCGCGCAGCGGAAGACCGGCAGCAGCACGACTTCGTTCGCGACGTAGAAGTTGGCGTAGCTCGCCGGCAGCCGCTCGCCGCCGTTGCGAAGCGGCTCGGGCATCGGCAGCTCGACGACGCGCAGCGGCACACCGCCGATTCTGACGCTCGCGAGACGCTCGCGATTGGCGGCGAGCGGCGCGTGGTTCGGGTCCTTCGCATTCGGCTCGACCACCGTGACGACGGTCCGCTCGTCGACGAAGCGCGTCAGGTCGTCGACGTGGCCATCGGTATCGTCGCCTTCGATGCCGTCCCCGAGCCAGACGATCTCGTCGACGCCGAAGGCGCTCGCGAGATGCGCCTCGATGCCGCGGCGATCGAGCGACGGGTTGCGGTTCGGATTCAGCAGGCACTGCTCCGTCGTCAGCAGCGCGCCGGCGCCGTTGACGTCGACGGATCCGCCTTCGAGAACGATGTCCCGCCGCGCGACCGGCACGCCGAGGGCCTGCGCCATCCGCGCCGCCGCCAGCCGATCGAGATCGAACGGCGGGTACTTGCCGCCCCACGCGTTGTACTCGAAGTCGAGCGCGAGCAGCGCCGGCGCCCCGGCCGGAGCCCCCGGGCGGCGCGTCACGAAGATCGCGCCGTGGTCACGGACCCACGCGTCGTTCGTCGGGATCAGATGGAACTCGACCCGCTCGGGCGGCACGCGCGGGTCGAGCAGCCGGCGCACATGCGCCTCGTGCGCCTCGTCCAGCACGTTGATCCGCACGAGCTCCGACTCCGCCAGCGCGGCCGCCGCTTCCACCATCGCCGGCTCGACGCCGTCGAAGCAGCCGGGCCACGTGTCCCGGTTGTGGGGCCACGACAGCCACGTTGCGGCGTGCGGCGCCCATTCGGCGGGCATCCGGTAGTGCTGCGGGTCGAGCATCGGCGGCGGCATCTCCATACGTGCGGGCCATGCGTGCAACGCGGCCCGCGGGCGATCGGGCGAGCCGGGGCTGCAGGGGCGCGAATGATAGCGCGCCGGGGCCGGTCGGCACATCGGCGCGAAGGCGCTATCATGGCGGCATGCTACGGAATCTCAAGAGCGCCGCGCTGTTCGCTGCCGCGGCAATGGTCCTCGCCCTGCCCGCCGGCCCGCTTCATGCCCAGGCGCCGGGCAAAGGCAAGCTCCTGGTCGCGACCGAGGACATGCGCGACCCGAACTACAGGCGCACCGTCGTGCTGCTGCTGCATCACGACAGCAACGGCACGATCGGCGTGGCGATCAACCGCCCGACCTGGCTGTCGATCGAGGACGTGCAGCCGGAGGCCGGGTCCGCCGAAGAGCTGGGGGCGGACGTCTTTCGCGGCGGGCCGCTCGCGCCGGCGCAGATGATCTTCCTCGTGCGCAACCCGCCGGCCGGCGTCTTCGACGGCCAGCCGATCCTGGACCGCATCTACGCGAGCGGCAACCTCGAGCAGCTGCGCGCGCTGTCGGGCTCGCTCGGCGAAGAGGCGATCCGGCTGTTCGCCGGCCATTCCGAATGGGCCGCCGGGCAGCTCGAGGCGGAGATTCAGAACGGGCAGTGGATCATCGTAGACGGGACGGCCGAACGAGTGTTCGAGACCGACCCCGAGGACATGTGGCCGCGCTATTCGGTCATCGACTCCGAGCTGCTGGTGAAGCTGCGACCGTGAGCTTTCAGCCCGCTTCGGCCAGCCGCCGGCCGGGCAGCTTCGACAGATCCGCGTTGACGTAGACCTCGGCGACCTCGCCGCGCCTCGCGATCGCAACCGCCTTCTCGAGCGCTTCCTTCGGGCCGAGCTGCATGTCGGCGAGCAGCGTCTTCACGACGTAGCCGTCCTGCGCCGGCCGCGCCATCGACAACGACGCGAGCGTACGCGAGGGGCCGTCCGCGGGAACGGTTCGCCACATGCGCAGAAACAGGGTGGGACGCTGCAGAGGAGCCGTCGGCGTACCCTGGATGACCTGCACGCCGTCTTTGGTGACCTTGGATCCTCGAGACATTGCCGTCGCTTCCACAGGAAAGTGGGCCGTCCCTGGCCGAGCAGCAGTATGCTCCGCGACGATGCGCCGGACTGCGACGCAGCGCACGTCCCGCCGGTCGCGGACCACCGTACGACGTGCCCGAACTCGTAATCCGGACCCTGTTGTAGGGCGTTCCCGTAAAGCGGGCATCAGAAGCGCGGTGATCCAGGCGGCATTCGAGCGCCCGAGCAATCGGCCGAGTCACGCCACAGGCAGCTGTGACAGCCCCCGGGGACGGGTTCACGGGGGTCCCGGAAAGCAGATCCGCCGTCTGCTCGCGGGACCACGCGGCCAGTCTGACGTTCAGGTGGCGACGGTCCGAATCTTGTAGTTGCCGCCCTCGCCCTCCTCGAGCTCGATCAGCCCCTGCTTCTTCGCGTCGGCAAGCAGCTCGGAAAAGTTCCGATAACCGTAGTAGCTCTCGGCGAACCCGGGGTAGACGCGCTTCAGCGCTTTCTTGACGACAGAACCCCAAACCGGATCGTACTCCTCCTCCAGCGACGCGACGGTCGTCGTCAGGCGCTCGAAGACTTCCTGCTGCTTCTCCGTGTGCTCCTTCGTGACGCGCCGGCGCGGCCGCTTCGATTCGGCGATCAGATTGTCGTAGTAGATGAACTCGTCGCAGCTCGATGCGAGCAGGTCCGACGTCGAGCTGCGCACGCCGCAGCCAATGACCCTCTTGTCGTTCTCCTTCAGCTTCGACACGAGCGGCGAAAAGTCGCTGTCCCCGGTCAGCAGCGCGAACGTGTCGATGTGCGCCTTCGAATAGCACAGGTCGATCGCGTCGACGACCATCCGGATGTCCGCGCTGTTCTTGCCGCTGACGGACGAGCGCGGGATGTCCACCATCTCGAATCCGAGCATGTGGAACTCACGCGTGAATTTCTGGAAGCGGTTCCAGTCGGAGTAGGCGCGCTTGAAGACGATTCGGCCTCGCTCGAGCATGCGTTTCAGCACGAGCTCCATCTGGAACCGCCCCTTGTTGCTCTGCTCGGCGCCGAGCGCGAGGTTATCGAAATCCGCGAAAACGGCGATCGTGAGCTCGGTCTGCTGGGTAATGTCGTACGTCATGAATAGAACCTTTTCGGAAGAAGCCGGTGGCCGCGATCGACGGCGACCGCTGACCCCATCTTCGACGACAGCCGCGGCAGGTGCAACGTCGGCCGGGCGTCAGGGGGCGCTCATCGCCGCTTCGAGCGACGCGGCCAGGCGCTCAACGTGCGCCTGCCACCCCGTCCCGAGTGCCCGACGCTGATTGATCTCGAGCTCGATGCCGGCGTAGCGCGGGTCGGGAAACAGCCTCCGCAGGGACGTCGTCAGACCGTCGGCCGTCCCCCGATAGGGATAGTTGCGGCGTATCTTCCAGCCTGGGAGGAAGCGCGCCAGGGACCTCCTCCACCTGCCCGCCCACGCGGCCTCCGCCGGCCGGGCGGGATCGAAGAGCAGACCCACGTCCGCGTCGCGCGTCGTGCCGTCGAGCACCGGCGTGAAACTGTGCGAGGCGACGTGCAGCACGGCGTCCCCCTCCGCGAGAGCCGCGCGCAGCGCTTCCTCGACGGCCGTCCGGTACGGGACGTAATACTGATCCAGGACCCTCTGCTTGTCCGCGGGCGCAAGCGCGCGCGTGTACTC
>JAFGNC010000284.1 GCA_016927175.1 Gammaproteobacteria bacterium
ATCAGACTCGATCCGGACGACCCGGACACGGAGCTGAGGCGTCTGTTGCCTGCGCTGGTCGAGGAGCGGCCCGAGCTCGCGATCTATGTGCTCGTATGGGACGTTTCCGTCGTCTTCGGCCCGAGCCGCACCGCCGCTCCGCTCGTCGACCGTGGCTGGCACGCGCACCCGCGCATCCATCTGCGTTACGACGCCCACCATCCGCCGCGGGCGTCGCACCACGAGAAGATCGTGACGGTCGACGACAACCTTGCATTCGTCGGCGGCATCGACCTGACGGTCGGGCGCTGGGACGTGCCGGGCCATCCTGCCGTCGAGCCGCGCCGTGCGTCGCCCGACGGAGACGAGTGCCCGCCGGTGCACGACGTGCAGATGGCCATCGCCGGCGATGCGGCGCGGGCCGTCTCCGAGCTGGCCCGTTCCCGCTGGACGCAGGCCGGAGGCGCGGAGCTGCCGCCGTGCCGGACCCGCGCCGTGCCGTGGCCGCCGTCGGCTGCAGTGTGGCTCGCGGGCGCGGACGTCGGCATCGCGCGTACGCGGCCGCCGATCGGCGGGTCGCCGGAAGTCGACGAGGTCGCGCGGCTCAATGACGCGGCGCTCGCGGCGGCGCGCGACCACGTCTATATCGAAGCGCAGTACCTGTGCGCATCGGCCGTCGCGGATGCGCTCGAGGCGCTGCTCGAACGCGACGACGGTCCCGAGATCCTCGTGCTGGTGTGGCGCGAGACCACAGGCTGGCTCGAGCGGTTCGCGATGGGCAGCAACCGCGACCGCGTCCTGCGGCGGCTCGCGGCGGCCGATCGGCACGGCCGGCTGCGCGCCTACAGCCTCGCTTCCGCGGGCGAGCCGGAGCGCGAGGTCAAGCTGCACGCGAAGCTGCTCGTCGTCGACGACGTCTTCGTCAGGATAGGCTCGTCGAACCTGAACAACCGCTCCCTCGGCGTGGACACCGAATGCGATCTGGCCGTCGAGGCGGCCGATCGGGACGGCAGAACCGCGATCGCGCGGCTGCGCGACACTCTTCTGGCCGAGCACGTCGGCCGCTCCCCGGACGAAGTGCGCCGCGCCGTCGCCGCGCGGGGCCTGATAGGCGGCGTGGAGGCCCTTCGCGCCGACGGCGCCCGGCTGCGGCCTTACCGGCTCGAGGCGGCAGACGGCCCCGTCGACGCGGTGCCCGGCACAGGCCTGATCGACCCCGAGGAGCCGGTCGATACCGCCTATCTGATGCGCGAGCTGCGCCACCGCCTGCTGCGGGACTGACGCCGCCGCGCCTTCAGCGCCAGCCTCTCGGCCCGGCGCGCGCCTTTCGACTCCGGCATCAGGACGGAGGAGGCGGCGAAGCGCCGCCACGGGAGCCCTACCCCGCGCGGACACCGCCCGGCGGCAGAGCCGCGAACCGCGGCAGCGAATCCGCGATGCCGAACCATTCCGCTTTCGACGCGACGTGGATATGCACGGCGCCGGCGGCCGGCGCGGGCGCCGAATCGATCGCCCCGCACGGCACCAGGAAAGCCGCCGGCTCCCTGCCGGCACCCGGCTGCGCCCCGCCGCCGCCGTCCGCGTCGGCGGCGCCGTCCACGAGCGGCGACGGCTGCAACGCGCCGCACACCCGACAGAACGCCGCGGTGAACGGCCCCGCCGGCGTCGGTGCGCCCGGCGCATCGAGCGAGATCGTCTCGAGCGAATCGAGTCCGCGCAGCCAGTGCAGCCGCTCCGCGGCGACCGCCGCATCGCTCGCGTAAGCCGCGCCGCGGCTTCGGCGGGCCGCCGCCGCGTGGTTGTGCAGGAGCTTCCCGATGCCTCCGGCGATCCGGAACGCGATGGCGCCGCAGGCGCAGCCGCCGGTCAGGGCCGTGGCCGGCTCCGGCCGAGCCCGCCGCTCGTCGCTCGCTTCCGCCGCGCGGGCGCCGGACGGATCGGCGTCGTGCGGATCGGCGTCGTGCGGATCGGCGCCGGACGGACGGGCGTCGTACGGATCGGCTCCGGTCGGATGAATATCGTACGGATCGGCTCCGGGCGGATGAGCTCCGGGCGGACAAGCCCCCGGCGGATAAGCGTCGTGCCGCGGCAGCGCGTCCGCGATGCCGTCGCAGGCCGCCTTCGACGCGACGAATATGCGGGTGCGCGGCGTCGCACCGCCGAGATCGCCGTCGAGCATGCCCGCGGGCACGTTGACGAGCCGCGGGTCCTGCGGCGGCGCCGGCAGCTTGGACCCGCAGCGGCCGCAGAACGGGCGCTCGAACGCAGGGCTCGCGCGGTATCGCCGGACGTGCTCGCCGCCGGCGATCCAGCGAAAGCGTGACGCATCCGTGCCCACCGACGTGCTGAACAGCGAGCCGTGATGCCTGCGGCAGATCGAGCAGTGGCAGTGAGCGAACCACCGCCACGGCGGCTCCGCCTCGAACCGCACCGCTCCGCAAAGACATCGCCCCGCCGCCAAGCCTGCTCCCGGATTACGAAAAGACAGTCACGTACGTCGAGAATGTCATAATTTTTCCGTAGATTCCGGCTCGATGCCGACTAATTCCGGTGTGCGAACGCGCGGTGACGTAGAATCGTTGCATGGCACTTCCCTCTTGCACTCGAGGCCACGTCGCAGGGAGAAGCAACGATGCGCTCCCGGGCCGACCAGCGCCGCCGCGGCACGCCGCCGGGCGTCGAGATGCCGCCGCCGGACGACGAGAGTAGCCACGGAATGATCCAGTCCAGAGCCAGATCGGCGGCCCTCGCCGCCCTCGCTGCAATGCTGGCCGCATGCAGCCCGCCCGAGCCGCAGGGCGGCCGCGGATCCGAGCAGCGGGAGCAGCAGATCCCTGCCGTCGAGGCCGTCCAGGTCGTCCGCGGCGCGCTGCCGCTCGAAGAACGCCTCGCGGGCTCGGTCACGGCCCGCAACCAGACCGAAATCTACGCCCAGATCTCCGCGCCGATCGTCGAGGTGCTCGCCGAGGACGGTGAAGTCGTCGAGGCCGGCGATCCGCTCGTGCGGCTGCGCGCGAACGATGTCGAGGAGCGGGTGCGCCAGGCGCAGTCCGGCGTCGAGGTGGCCCGCGCGCGCCTGCGCCAGGCGGAAGCGGCGCTGACGCAGTCCGAGGCGGCGCTGCGGCGCATGGAAGCGATGGCCGAGCGCAACCTGACCAGCGCCGCCGAGCTCGACGCCGCGCGCGCGGAGGCCGCTTCCGCCGAAGCGAACGTCGCGCTGATGCAGGCGGAGCTTCGGCAGGCGGAATCCCTGCTGCTCGAGCGGGAGAACGAGCTGGATGAAACCGTCGTCCGCGCGCCGATCGACGGAGTCGTCGGCGGCCGCAATGCCGAGGTCGGGCGGCTCGTCACGACCAGCGACCCGCTGTTCGTGATCGGCAATACCGAGGAGATGAAGGTCACTGTCACGCTGACGCAGCGCATGCTCGGCTACATCGACGTCGGCACGAGCGTCAACGTCATCACAGACGCCGCGCCGGACCAGACGATCCGCGCCGACATCACTCGGATATCCCCGTTCCTGCACCCGATCACCCGCACGACCGAGGCCGAGATCGTCGTCGAGGAGCCGCAGGGCCTGCTTCGCCCCGGCATGTTCGTGACCGTGGACGTGCTGTACGGTGAAAGCCGCGTCTCTGCCCTGGTGCCGAACAGCGCCATATACCGTCACCCGCGCGACGGCCGCGAGGGTGTCTACGCCACGTCGCTGCTCGGCACCGGCAACGGCCCCGACGATCCCGACCGCGGCGCGCTGGCCGCGCTCGAGTCGGGCATCGAGCCGACCGGCCCGGTGCCGGTCCGGTTCGTGCCGATCGGGATCGTCGCTCGCGGCCGCCTGTCGACCGCGATCGACGGAGTGGCGCCCGGCGAATGGGTCGTCACGCTCGGGCATCACCTGCTGTCGTCGAGCGACAGCGGCCAGGCCGTGATCCAGCCGACGCCGTGGGACCACATCATGCGCCTGCAGCAGATGCAGACGCGCGATCTGCTGAACATCATCCGCGACCGTCAGGAAGCGCTTCAGAGCGAACGACAGACGCTGAACTGAGGCCGTTGACATGAGTATCGCGTCGGTCTCGGTCAAACGTCCCATCGCAACGACGATGGTCTTCCTGATCATCATCACGCTCGGGATGATCAGCTTTCGCTACCTGCCCGTCGATCTGCTGCCGCCGATCGAATTCCCTCAGCTGAATCTTCGCGTCGACTACGGCAACGTGGGGCCCGAGGAGATGGAGCTGATCATCACCGAGCGGCTCGAGAACGTCGTCGCCGGCGTGCCGAATCTCGAGGAGGTGTATTCGTCCTCGAGCGAAGGCGAAGCGAACGTGCAGCTGCGTTTCGCGCAAGGCACGAATCTCGACGAAGCGGCGAACGACGTGCGCGCGGCTCTCGACCGGGTACGCGACGAGTGGCCCGTGGACGCCGAGCCGCCGGAGATCCGCAAGTTCGATCCGAATCAGCAGGCGATCGTCGTGATCGGCGCCCGCTCGAGCCGCCCGATGGAGGAGCTGACTCGGGTGCTCGAGCGCGACCTGCTGCGCCGCTTTCAGCAGATCCCGGGCGTCGGCGCCGTCGACGTCTGGGGCGGCGTTTACAACGAGATCAACGTCGACCTGCTGCGCGACCGGCTGATTGCGAGCGAGCTGACGGCGGGCGACGTCGTGGCCGCAATCGGCCGCGAGAACGTGACGCTGCCGGGCGGCAACGTGCGGGAGGGCCTCAGGGACCTGTACGTGCGGACGCTCGGAGAGTACACGTCCGTCCAGCAGATCCGCGATACGGTGGTCACCGTCGTCGACGGCCGCCCGATCCGCATCGGCGACGTCGCCAACGTCGAAATGGGCTTCCAGGACATCGGCCGGTATGTCGAGGTCGCCGACCTGCCGACGGTGCGGATGGGCGTACGCAAGCAGGTCGGCGCCAACACGGTAGAGGTCGCGCGCCAGATTCGCGAGGAGGTCGAGCGGATCAACTCGGTGAGGTCCGATCTGCAGCTGCAGGTCATTCGCGACCAGAGCACGTTCATCCAGAGCTCGATCGACAACGTCCGCAACTCCGCGATCTGGGGCGGCATCCTGTCGGTCATCATCCTGCTCGCGTTCCTGCGCAACGGCTCCGCGACGATGGTCATCGCCGTCGCGATCCCGATCTCGATCGTCGCGACTTTCGGCCTCGTCTACTTCACCGGCCTGACGCTGAACCAGATGAGCTTCGGCGGCATCGCCCTCGGCGTCGGCATGATCGTCGACAACTCCATCGTCGTCCTCGAGAACATCGTCAGGCAGCGCCAGCGCGGCAAGGACCGGGAAGCCAGCGCGCTGATCGGCGCGCGCCAGGTGACCGGCGCGATCATCGCGTCGACCCTGACGACCTGCGTGATCTTCATGCCGGTCGTGTTCATGCGCACGGTGACGGGCACGCTGTTCCAGGAGCTCGCGCTGGTCGTCGTATTCGCCCTGCTCTGCTCGCTGTTCATCGCGCTGACGCTCGTGCCGATGCTGTCGAGCCGCTACCTGACGGTTCGGCCGGACGCGGACCATTACAACCGGCCGGGCCGCTTCGCCGCTTTCGAGCGCGGCTACACCCGCCTCGTGCAGGGCGCGCTCGACAGGCGCAAGACCGTCGTCGGCGTGACGATCCTGCTCGTCGCCGGCGCCGCCATGCTGGTGCCGCGGATTCCGTTCGAGCTCGCCCCGCAGACGGACGGCGAGCAGGTCGACGTCGACATGCGCATGGACGACGGCACCAACATCTCGATCATGTACGAGTACGTGCAGCTGCTCGACGCGGCGGTGCGTGAAGTCGTCGAGCCGGAGCACGTCGTCTACGTCACGAACGAAGTGCGCAACAACAGGGCGAGCGTCGAGCTGACGCTGACGCCGCCCGGCGAGCGCACCGTCACCGCTCTCGAGATCGCCGACGCGATCCGCAGCAGCGTCGCCAACACTATTCCGGGCGCGGAGATCCAGGTCGGCGCGGAGTCGGGCCTTCGCATCCTGCGCTTCCTGTTCCGCGGGGGCGGCGGCGGCGGCGAGGACGGCGGTCAGTCGCTGCAGCTGCAGCTTCGCGGCCACGACCTCGACACGGCGGAGCGCCTGGTACAGGACATCACGAGCCGGCTCGAGACGATCCCCGGCGTCGCCGATGTCGACGCCAGCAATCGCGAGCGCCGCCCCCAGCAGAACGTCACGTTCGACCGCGAGCGCATGTCTCAGCTCGGCGTCGGCGTGCAGGATGTCGCGGTCGCGATGCAGACCAGCGTCGGCGGGCGGCGCGCGGGGGTATACCGAATAGACGGCGAGGAGATCGACATCACGGTGCGTCTGCGCCCGGAGGATCGGCTCAGCGTGCTCGACCTCGACAACATCTCAGTCCGCACGAACGAAGGCATCCTGCCGATCTCGGCGCTGATGACGCAGGAGTCCGGTCGCGGCCCGATCACGATCAACCGCATCGACTCGCAGCGCGTCAACTACATTTCGGCCAACCTCGAGGCGGGTGTCGCGCTCGGGGAAGCGGTCGAGCGGATTCAGCAGGAGCTGTCGGACATGGTGCTGCCGGACGGCTTCAGCATCTATTTCGGCGGCGAGTACGAGGAGCAGCAGCGGGCGCAGCGCGACTTCCTGCTCGCGATACTGATGGCCGTCGCGCTGATCTACATGGTCATGGCCGCGCAGTTCGAGCGTTTCGTCGATCCGCTGATCGTCATGGTCAGCGTGCCGGTCGCCGTGGTCGGCGTGGTGCCGACGATGCTGCTGACCGGCACGACGCTGAACCTGCAGAGCTTCATGGGCATCGTGATGCTGGTCGGCATCGTCGTGAACAATGCGATCGTGCTCGTCGACTACATCAATCTGCTGCGCCGTGAGGAACAGATGGAGGTGCGCGCGGCGATCGTCGAGGCCTGCCGGCTGCGCCTGCGGCCGATCATGATGACGACCAGCACGACCGTGCTCGGACTGCTGCCGCTGTCCTTCGGCATCGGCACCGGCGCCGAGCTTCAGGCGGCTCTGGCGCGGGTCGTGATCGGCGGTCTCAGCGCGTCGACGCTGATCACGCTGGTGCTGATCCCGGTCGTCTACCTCAGCGTCGCGCGCGCCGCCGAGCGCGTGCGGGCGTGGCGAGCGCCGTGGCAGGGGGCGCCGCAGCGCGCCTGAAGCCCCCGAGGCCTTCTTTCGCCGACGCCGCTTCCCGCCCGCCCGGGCGCTCCCGCGCGCGCCGCGGATCATTACCGCTCGGCAACACTCGTGCCTTTCGGCGCGGCGGCCGGTTATCATTCCCGACGCACCCACCCGGCCCGAGCGTTCCGAAGGAGGCTTTCCCGATGACCAGCGCCGCCACAAAGTCCCTGCGTCTTCTGACCGCCGCGATCTCCTGCACCGGGGTGCTGGCGGCTGCAAGCGTGGCCGACGCCCAGCAAAGCTCGCGCTCCACCGGCGGCTCGGGCGGCTCGGGCGCACCCGAGCTGAACCTGACCTACGAGCGCTTTCAGCTCGACAACGGCCTGACGGTCATCGTGCACGAAGACCGCAAGGCGCCGGTCGTCGCGGTCAGCATCTGGTACCACGTCGGCTCGAAGAACGAGCCGCAGGGCAAGACCGGGTTCGCTCACCTGTTCGAGCACCTGATGTTCAACGGCTCGGAAAACTACGACGGTGAATGGTTCGAGCCGATGCAGCAGGTCGGCGCGACGGGCCTGAACGGCACGACGTGGCTCGACCGGACGAACTACTTTCAGACGGTGCCGACGCCGGCCCTCGACCTGACCCTGTGGATGGAATCCGACCGCATGGGGCATCTGCTCGGTGCCGTGACGCAGGAGAAGCTCGACAACCAGCGCGGCGTGGTCCAGAACGAGAAGCGACAGGGCGACAACGCGCCTTACGGCCGCGTGAACTACGCGCTGTACGAGGGCCTGTTTCCGCCCGGGCACCCGTACCGTCACCCGACGATCGGCTCGATGGAGGATCTCGACGCGGCGACGCTCGACGACGTGCATCAGTGGTTCCGCGACTACTACGGCCCGAACAACGCCGTGCTCGCGCTGGCCGGAGACATCGACGTCGAGACCGCGCGGCAGAAAGTCGAGCGCTACTTCGGCGACATCCCGCCGGGACCGGAGGTCGACCATTACGAGACCTGGGTCCCGATGCGGGAGGCGAACACGCACGAGGTCCAGCACGATCAGGTGCCGGCCGTGCTCGCGAATCGTGCGTGGGTCGTGCCCGAGAGAACCAACGAGGAGCGCGCCCTGCTCGACCTCGCCGCCGCGGTGCTCGGCCAGGGCCGCAACTCGCGGCTGTATCTCGATCTCGTCTACGAGCGCCAGCTCGCGACGTCCGTCAACGTCGGCGTCACGCCTTTCGAGCTCGCGAGCGTCTTCGACCTCTCGGTCGTGCTGAACCCGGGCATCGAAGCATCGGTCGCGTCCGAGGCGATCGACCGGATCATCGCCGAGTTTCTGGCGGAAGGCCCGACCGACGAAGAGCTTCAGCGCGTCGTCGCCGGCATGAATGCGTCGATCGTGCGGGGACTCGAGCAGGTCGGCGGCTTCGGCGGCAAGGCGGTGATCCTCGCCGAAGGCCAGCTGTACGCGGGCGATCCGCTGTTCGTCGAGACGTACCTCGACTGGATCAACGCGGCGACTCCGGACATGGTGCGCGACGCGGCGCGAACGTGGCTGACGAAGGGATGGCACCAGGTGGACGTCGTCCCGGCCGGCGCGTATCAGACCTCGAGCGACGGCGTCGACCGCTCCACGGGGCTGCCCGACATTCCGACCGACCTGCCCTCGCTGACGTTCCCGGAGATTCACACGGGCACCCTCAGCAACGGCATCGAGGTCGTGCTGGCCGAGCGGCACGCCGTGCCGATCGTCGAGATGTCGATCCAGTTCAACGCCGGCTACGCCGCCGACGCCGGCGGCAAGCTCGGCGTCGCGTCGTTCGCGATGTCGATGCTCGACACCGGCACGCGCAGCCGCAGCGCCCTCGAGATCTCGGCCGAGGCGGAACGGCTCGGGGCCAACCTGTCGGCCGGGTCCAACCTCGACGCGTCGTCGGTGAACCTGTCGGCGCTGAAGAATCAGCTCGCGCCGTCGATCGAGCTGTGGGCGGACCTGATCCGCAACCCGGTTTTCGCGCAGGAAGAGATCGACCGGCTGCGCGGCCGCTGGATCGCGGGAATCGCGCAGGAGAAGGCGGAGCCCTCGTCGCTGGCGCTGCGGCTCCTGCCGCCGGCGATGTACGGCGACGGCCACGCCTATGGCGTGCCGCTGACGGGCTCCGGCACGGCCGAGTCCATCTCGTCGATCACGCGGGACGACCTCGTCGGCTTCCAGCAGACGTGGCTGCGGCCGGACAATGCGATGATCTTCGTCGTCGGGGACACGACCCTCGCGGAGATCACGCCGTTGCTCGAGCGGGCGTTCCGCGGCTGGGAAGCCCCGGACGAGCCGCTTCCGACGAAGAACATCGGCGACGTGACGCCGCCCGATTCGCCGCGCGTCGTGCTGATCGACAAGCCCGACTCGCCGCAGTCCTTCATCCTGGCGGGTCATACGGTGCCGGGCCTCGGCACGGACCGCGACCTCGCGATCGAGGCGATGAACGATGTGCTCGGCGGCTCGTTCACGGCGCGCATCAACATGAACCTGCGCGAGGAAAAGGGCTGGGCTTACGGCGCCCGCACGGCGCTGCAGAGCGCGCGCGGCGACCGGCCCTTCCTGGTCTACGCTCCGGTGCAGACCGACCGCACCGGCGAGTCGCTGGCGGAGCTGATCAAGGAGCTCGAGGCGATCAAGACGGGCGAGCCGATCACGCAGGGCGAGATGAACCGCGTCATCGCGGGCCTGACGCGCGAGCTTCCGGGCCGCTTCGAGACCTCCGGCGCCGTGCTCGGGAGTCTCGTCACGTCGGCTCGCTACGGGCGGCCTCTCGACTACGCGGCGTCGCTGACGGAGCGCTACGAGTCGCTGACGCTCGAGGATCTGCAGAGCGCCGCGGAGGACATCGTCAAGCCCGAGAGCCTGATCTGGGTCGTCGTCGGCGATCTCGACGAGATCCGCGAGCAGGTGGCCGCGCTCGACATCGCGCCGATCGAGATCTGGGACGACGAGGGTCAGCCGCTCGAGTGAGCCGTCGGTTGCGTCGCTTCGCAGCGTGGGGCGCCGGCGCGAGGTAGTCGCGCAGTCCCAGCCGCCTGTCCTGCCGCCCGCGTCGCCTCGCGACGTGCGGCGCGGTCGCGTAGCCCCGCGAGCAGCCGCCTGTCCTGCTTTCCGGGA
>JAFGNC010000285.1 GCA_016927175.1 Gammaproteobacteria bacterium
CGAGGCGGATACGATCGAGACCGTGCGGGCGATCGCCGGTGTCGCGTCGTGAGCTCCGTCCGCGCGATGGCGCTACTGTCCTCAGCTTCGGCGCGTGGCCGGCGGTCGGCGATCAACCCCTCGACAGGGTGGAGACGCCGGACGCGCCGGTCGCTCCGAACGTCCACGCCCTGATTCCGAGCACGGTCGTGATCAGGGAAGGCGGCACAGTCAACTACATCATCTCGGGCTTCCATCAGGTCGTCGTCTACGACTCGGGGAAAGAGCCGTCCGACGTCGACACCGGGACGCTGATCGAGATTCCCGGCGCGCCGCCCGAGGTCGGCCTGATCGACGATCCGGAGATGCGGCTGTATCGCGGGGCGAGCCCGATCGGCTTGCCTCAGGACCGGGTCGAGGCCGTGCAGTTCGGCAGACGCGGGCTCTATCTCGTGATCTGCTCGGTCAACGTGCATTTCGCCGAGGATATGTACGGCTGGGTCCTGGTGCTCGGCTGAGGCGGCCGCCCGCGTTCCGAACGAAGTAAACTGATCCCCTTCCGGGGCGGCTGCCGGCGGTCGAAAGCGGCTGCCGGCCGTCGGCCTCGGTCTTGTTTCTTCGTCACTTTTTCGGGGCGCCATGGACGCCGTGCAGTTCTTTCGATCGGGATGGCTGCGCTTCCCGCACGATGCGGCCGTCGCCGACTGGGCGGCACGCGCACGTCCCGTCGCGGATCAGTGCCTGGCACGCACCGAGCACCGCCGGCGCTGGCTTCGCTGCGGCGGCACCTGGTTCGTGGGCGTCAACGTCCTTCCGAACGATGCCGCGGGCGCCGTGGCGGAGGCCGGCGTGCCGCCGCTCGGCGGCCCGGCCTTGCGGTTCATCGGCGACGTTCTCGGGCTCGCGGGCGTCGCCCTCGACAGGGCGCAGGTTTCCGTTTGCTTTCCCGGCTATCCACTGCCTTCGGACGGTGAATCGGAAGGCGCCTTCCGCTTCCGCAGGGAGCGGGACGCGGCGCACGTGGACGGGCTGCGGCGCCACGAGGGCCGCAGGCGCCGGCTCGGAGAGCCGCACGGCTTCATCCTGGGCGTGCCGCTGACGGATCCGCCGGAGGGCGCCGCGCCGCTCGTGGTCTTCGAAGGCTCGCACGAGATCGTCCGCCGCGCGCTGCGCGCCCGCCTCGGCTCGGTTCCGCCGCGGCGGTGGGCGGACGAGGACGTGACGGACGCGTACGTCGCGGCGCGGCGCGAGTGCTTCGACACCTGCCGCCGCGTGCCGGTGCATGCTCGTCCCGGCGAGGCGTACCTGATTCATCGGCTGGCGCTGCACGGCGTCGCCCCGTGGGCGGCAGGCGTCGAAGGCGAGCGCGTCATCGCGTATTTCCGGCCGAACCCGTTCGCCGGCGCGACGCCGGAGTGGTGGCTGGAGCGGGCGTAGCCGCGCTCGCGACGGGCACCCTGAGATGCAATCCGTCGCGGCGCGAGAAGCCGGAACGTTCTGGTCTAGAACGTCTGGCGCCACATCAGGCGGAACATTCGCCCTCGGCCGTCGTAGAGGCCGGAGTTGTACGTTATCAGCCCATTCGGCGACAACGGCGGTTCCTCGTCCGTCACGTTCAGCATCGTGAAGGACAACGTCGCCGGATTCTCCAGGGGCAGATTCCAGTTGTAGACCAGGTCCAGCTGCGTGTAAGCGCCTTCGTCGAATGCCTGGAGGAGGGGGTTAGTGTCTGTCAGCTCCGTGCCGGACGTGTAACGGAATGTGCCTCTGACATTGTGGTTGCCTTTGCCGTAGGTGACGATCAGGTTTGCCCGAAGGTCCGGGTTGATGCTGAGGCCGGCGACACCGTCGGCGTCCGTGCCAACGACGTCGACGAGCTCACCAGTCAGATTGCTGATGCCGGCATATCGCTCGGTGAACGCCCCGATGTAGCGAACACCGAAGTTGCCGCCGCCGCTCAGGTCCGTGCGCCAGTCGAGCGTAAGATCGAAGCCGTTCGTGTCGATGATGTCCTGGTTGATCCAGCTCGAGCGGAAGATCTCGAAGTCGAAGCCGGTCACGCAGCCCGCCGGCAGCGGTGCGCCCGAGTCCGGGTCCCAGCGCCCCGTCACCTCGCAGACCTCGTTGGGCCGGCCGGGGAACAGCGGATGCGGGCTCAGCTCACGCGGAACCGGGTTCGTGTTGTTCGGCCCGGCGTTGACCCAGCCGTCCGCCAGGTCCAGCCGCAACGTGTCTTCGGCGTCGGTCGACGTGACGAGGCCGCTGAACTCGTAATCCCAGTACGTCAGGTCGACGGTGAAGTTGTCCGTAAGGTCCCATGTGAAGCCGAGTGTGAAGTTGTCCGACTCTTCGGGCTGCAGATTCGGGTTCCCGACGGCGATGCCGACCGCCTGCGTAACCTCGCCGCCGATCGTGTCGCGGGATACCGAGCCCCCACCGATGCCGAAAAGCTCATTCTCGCTGGCGAGGCGGAACGAGGAGCCGGCCGTGGCCCGGAAGTAGAGGCTGTCGGTCGGCGTCCACAGCATGCTGAGCTTCGGTTCCGTCGAGCTGACGCCGAGAGTCTCCTCCCAGCGCGCAGCCAGGTCGATCTCGAAATTCTCGGACGGGAACAGTACGAGCTCCGTGAAGAATGCGTTCGTGTCGCGGTTGGAAGTCCAGTCGCGCAGGATCTGCGGGCTGAAGCCCAGGCCGCCGTCCTTCTGGATCGGATCGACGCCGATCTCCAGCTCCTGCTTGCGATACTGTGCGCCTCTCGCGATTCCGGTCGCACCGCCGCCCATCTCCCACAGCTCGCCGGTCGTGACCCACTCGAACGACGTGAATCGGGAGTGGTTGATATCCTGGCCACCGAACATCATCCAGTCGAGCAGCTCCGGCGAGTTGTAGGTCGGATCGCCGGGCTCGGAGATCAATCGGCTCGCGAACGGGTTCCAGTACTGGCAGGGGCCTGAGCCGGGCTGCACGTTGGGATCCGTCAGCGCGCCCTGCACCAGATTCCACTTGCACGCGGGGCCGCCGTAGCCCTGCAGCGCGCGCATATAGCGGTCGGTGATCGTATCGAGCGTGTTGGCCTCCTGATCGTTCTGCGAGAACGTGCCGGTGAAGCGCCAGTCCCACGTGCTTTCGCCGAAGAGGCCCGTCGCGGTGGCCGCGATTCGGTAGGTGTTCTGCAGGCTCGAGCTGTCGAGAGATTTCTCGTCGCCATCGAGCGGGCTCAGTATCCGGCTGAAAATCGTCGAGTAGTCCTGCACCGGGAAGCTCGGATCGCGCTGGTTCGCATCGATGACACCCGGGTTCGTCGCGGGCAGAATCGGCGTCTGCCCCGAGACGGACGGCAGCGCGAGGAGCGGCACGCCGGTGCCGTAGCTCGACTGCGAGTCGGCACGTGCGTAGTTCGCTTCCACTCTCAGCGTCTCGAGGGGGCCGGCGCCGAAATCGCGCGTGTAGACCGCCATGCCGAGGAGATTCGTGTACTCCGGCACCGTGGTCCGTTGCAGCGCGAGGTTACCGCGGCAGAACGGCCCACCGATGTAGCCCGCCGGATCGGTGGTCTCGTTTTCCGGCGTGGCGCCGAGCGCCGGGTCGTTGCACAGGGGATCGATGTACCAGCCCGGCTGATCCGCACCGAAGAACGTACCGGGATTCCATAGTGCCGTCTGCAAGCCGTACGAGAGCCGCTCGGGACCGAAACGGTCCTCCTCCTGCAGCTTGTCGTCGCGCCGCTGGAGCTCGAAAGCCATGACCAGGTTCGAGTTCTCGCCGGCCGTGCCGAAAATGCCCGCGGCGACGGTCTCGGGGACGTCCGACTGCGTCTCGGCCCATTGACTCGCGAAATTGATCTCGATGCCTTCGAAGGTGTCGCGGGTGATGAAGTTCGCGACGCCGGCAACGGCGTCCGAGCCATACAAAGCCGACGCGCCGTCGAGCAGGATCTCCATGCGCTCGACCATGATGCTCGGCGCGAGATTGTTGACGTCGACCTGCGAGCCGGCATTCGCATCGATCGTCATGCGCTGCCCGTTCAGAAGGACCAGCGTCGAGCGCGAGCCGAGGCCGCGCAGGTTGATGCTGTTCGTCGCGAACTGCCAGTTGGCGGTCGTGTTCGCGCTGGTCACCTGAGGCATGTCGCGCACGACCTCGGTGAGTGTCGTGCGCTGGTTGGCGCGGATCTCGGCGGCGTCCATCACGGCCACCGGCTGCGGGCGGTCGGCCGGACGCGAGATGTACGATCCGGTGACGGTGACCTCTTCCAGCGAGCTGCGTTGTGTCTGCTCCTGAGCGAGCAGCTTGGATGGTGCCGCAGACGCGACCGCGACGGCGGCGGCGAGTGCTGTGTGGCGCAGAACCCTGCACGAGCGCTCTTGCGTGGCGTTCATGTTCTCCCCCTGGTTATTTTGTATGCCCCTTGGCTTCGTGCGGTGCGTTGTCGCTCGGGTCGCCCCTTATCGGCCCAGGCATGCCCGCTTCCGTAGCCTCGCGTGATACTAGGAAGAAGTACGGTGCAGTGCAAGGCTACGAGCATTGCGGGAAGATAATCGTTGCTAATACGAAAACATCGCAGGCATGCATGGCAATTCGGCCACCTCCAATACCGCTACCTCCCTCGAGGCGCCGGGCCGACGCTGATCGGGACTCCGCGCCATCGGTGCTCGCTGAATCACGCCGGCGCCGCGCCTATCATACTGGCGGGCGAGCCGGCCCCGATCCGAGGAGACTCCATTGAACGGTCCCGATCCGCGCGACAAGCATCCGATGAAGGGCTTCCCGCAGGTCTGCTTCATCAGGAACACGGTCAGCAACCCGAACATCGTCGTCGGCGAGTACACGTACTACGACGACCCGGACGGCCCGGAGAACTTCGAGCGCAACGTCCTGTATCACTACCCGTTCATCGGCGACAAGCTGATCATCGGCCGGTTCTGCGCGATTGCGCGCGGCGTGCGGTTCATCATGAACGGCGCAAACCATAAGATCAGCGGCATCTCGACCTATCCGTTCCAGATATTCGGCGGCGGCTGGGAGAGGGTGATGCCGGAGCTGTCGGAGCTGCCGTACAAGGGCGATACGGTCGTCGAGAACGACGTCTGGATCGGCTACGAGTCGCTGATCATGCCGGGCGTCAGGATCGGCAACGGCGCGATCGTGTCGTCCGGCTCCGTCGTGACGCGCGACGTGCCGGCATACACGATCGTCGGGGGAAATCCGGCGAAGCCGATCCGCGCCCGATTCCCGGACGACGTCGTCGCAAGGCTCGAGGCGCTCGCGTGGTGGGACTGGCCGATCGACAGGATCACGCGGCACCTGGACGTCATCGTGTCGGCCGACGTCGCCGCGCTCGAGGCCGCGGCGGATGATTAGAACCGTCACGGCGACCCGCTACGTGACGCCGCTCCGTGAGGGCGGCTCGCTGCCGGCCATCGTCGAGGCGGACGACGACGGCATGTACGTGCTCAAGTTCCGCGGCGCGGGGCAGGGGCCGAAGGCGCTGATCGCCGAGCTCGTCGCCGGCGAGCTCGCGCGGGCCGCGGGGCTGCCGGTGCCGGAGATCGTGTTCGTGGAGCTCGACGCGGAGCTCGCCCGGACGGAGCCCGATCCCGAGATCCAGGATCTGATCAGGGCGAGCGCCGGGTTGAACGTCGCGCTCGACTATCTTCCCGGCTCGGTCACGTTCGACCCGATCACGGAAAAGCCGCGGGGCGATCTCGCCTCGGGCGTCGTGTGGTTCGACGCCTACGTCACGAACGTCGACCGCACGCCGCGCAACACGAATATCCTGATGTGGCATCGGCGGCTGTGGCTCATCGATCACGGCGCGTGTCTGTACTTCCATCACGACTGGGGCGCGGATACGGGTGCGCAGAGCCGGACGCCGTTCGCGAGAATCAAGGACCACGTGCTGCTGCCGTTCGCCGACGCGCTGCCCGAAGCGGATCGGGAGCTCGCCGGCCGGTTGACGCGGGACGTGATCGAGCGGATCGTCGCGGCGATACCCACCGTGTGGATCGGCGGCTGGGCGGACCCGCCGGATGCGGTCCGCCGCGTCTACGCGGATTATCTGTCCGCCCGGCTCGAGGCCCGGCAAGTTTTCGTCGAGGAGGCCATCCGTGCACGCTCACACGTATGACTACGCGATCGTCCGCGTCGTCCCGAAGGTCGAGCGCGCGGAATTCGTCAACGTCGGGGTCATCCTGTCCTGCCCGGGGCGGAACTATCTCGAGGCGCGGATCGAGCTGGACGAGCGCCGCGTCAGCGCCCTGGATCCGACGCTCGACCTCGCGACCGTCCGCCGTCACCTCGATGCCATACCGGTGGTCTGCAGGGGCGGGGACTCTGCCGGCGCGATCGGCAAGCTGTCGCCGCGGGAGCGCTTCCACTGGCTCGTGGCGCCGCGCAGCACGATCATTCAGACTTCCCCCGTGCACAGCGGCAGGTGCACGGAACCCGACCGGGCGCTCGAGCGTCTACTTGATACGATGGTGCGACCGGCGCACGCCGAAGCTGGAGACGGGAATGCAGGTACGACCTGAACAGGAAGCCGACAAAACGGTCGTTCGGGAGATCGTGGCGGCCGAGTTCGATACGGGCGCCGAGGCCGACCTGGTCGAAGCGCTGCGCGAGCAGGCGGATCCGGTCGTGTCGCTGGTCGCGGAAGAGGATGGCGCCGTCGTCGGTTACGCGATGTTCACGCCGGTCACCGTCGAAGGCGACGCGGGCGCGAAGCTGATGGGCCTCGCGCCGCTGGCGGTGACGCCGGCTCATCAGGGGAAAGGCTTCGGGTCGGCGCTCGTACGGGAGGGCTTCGAGCGCTGCAGGCAGCTCGGCTACGGCGCGGTGGTCGTGCTCGGTCACCCCGAATACTACGAGCGCTTCGGGTTCGAGCCCGCGTCGCGCTATGGCCTGAAGTCCGAATACGCGGTCCCGGACGAAGCGTTCATGGCGCTCGAGCTCGAGCCGGGGGCGCTCGCGGACAGGTCCGGAACCGTCAGGTTCCACGCTGCCTTCAAAGACCTTTGAGCTTCGAGCGGCCGGTCTACCGGCGCCTGCGCATCAAGCCGATACGCGGCCGCCGCAGGAACGCTCCGGTGTCGGCGCCCTCGCTCGGAGCCGCCGCCCGATAGTTCGGCGAGCGCGGCGGCGAGCCGGACGTCGCGGCCGGGAAACCGCGGCGATCGACGCCCGATCGGCGCTCGGCTTTGGTCCAGGCCGCGGCGGGCGGCCTGCGGCGATCGCGCCCGTTCTTGCGCCGGCAAATCGACCAGCGCAGGAACCTCATCGTCCGCCACGTGCGCAGCATGACGCCGAGGAACAGGGCGCCGCAAAGCACGAAGCCGAAGAATACGGCGCCCTCCGGCGGCTGCAGCACCGCGGCCAGTATTCCGACAAGACCGCTGCCCGTCGCCAGCAGGCCCATCACGAGAACGGTTTCGTTGACGGAAAAGCCGGCAAGGAGGAACACGTGATGGAGGTGCTCTCTGTCGGCATCGAACGGCGAACGCTTGCGCATGAGCCGGCGCGCGACGACCTCTACGGTGTCGAAAACCTGCAATGAGACGAACCACAGGGCCGCGGCCGGCAGCAGGTAGGCCGAGTCGTTCTGCGACAGGCGGATCAGCACCCACGCCAGGCCGAGTCCCAGAAAATTGCTGCCCGCGTCCCCGAGAAATACGGCGGCACGCGCTCGCCAGCGGCTGCGCAGGTTGAACGCGAGAAAAGCCACGACGGCGCCGCCCAGCGCGAGCAGGGGTGGCAGCACGTGAAGCCCGCCTGCGATGGCCGCTACTGCGGTAACTCCTGCGAGAGAGATCAGCGTCTGGGAGCCGGCAAGGCCGTCGATGCCGTCCGACATGTTCACCGCGTTGATCAGAGCGACGGTTGCGAAGACGGTGAACGGAATCGCCAAAGCGCCGAGCGTCAACTCGTGCCCCGGTATCAGCAGCTCTCCGAAGCTTTCGACGACGGTGCCGCTGAAGCAAAGGATCAAGGCGGCCGAGGTCTGCGCGGCGAGTCGGGCTACGGGTGAGAGCTCGACGCGATCGTCCACGGCGCCGACCGCGAGCAGGAGACCGCCGGCGTAAATGAAGGCGGCTACCTGCCGGTCGTTGTGCAGTCCGAGAAGCAGGCAGGTCGTGACGAACCCGACATAGATCGCCAGGCCGCCGACGAGCGGCACCTCGCCCTCATGCGACTTTCTGTGGGTCGGAAGATCGGTCAGCCCGAGCTTGCCCGCCAGAGGTTGAAGAATGGCCAGAACGAGAACAGTGATCAGGCACCCGAAAGCGGCTGCGGATGACATGCCGACAGACTCCGTAGCGATGGGTTTTTCTGCTACGTGGGTTTTTTGTTGGACCTGACTTCACGCCCATCAGGGCGCACCTCTCGA
>JAFGNC010000286.1 GCA_016927175.1 Gammaproteobacteria bacterium
CCGGTCAAGAAGACGGAGCTAGCAATGTCGGCAGTCCGAGCGGACGCGGCGCCGCCCTTGGTGGATCGTGACACGGTCACCGGGCTGGATGCCCTCGCACAAAACCTCGATCGCGAGCAGCTGATCTGGTCGAGCGGCTATCTCGCGGGCCTCGCCGCCGCGCGAGGGGCCGGTCAGGCCGTGGCCCACGCGCCGCAAAGCGCGGCCGCAGCCGCCGCGGACGAGTCGCCCTGCCTGATTCTGTATGCGACCGAGACGGGCAACTGCCGGCGCGTCGCGCAGGCCGTCGACGAGCAGATGCGTGCGGCGGGCCTGAAAACCCGGCTGGTCGATCTTCGCGATTTCGACGCCAAGTCGCTGCGCCGTGCCCGGCGCGCGACGTTCGTCGTGGCGACCCACGGCCTCGGCGACCCGCCCGAAGGGACCGAGGCATTCTTCGAGTTCTGGACGAGCGAGCGGGCGCCGCGGCTCGAGGAGCTCAGCTACTCCGTGCTGGCGCTGGGCGATTCGACCTACGAAGATTTCTGCGAGATAGGGCGGGAGCTCGACGAGCGGCTCGAGGCGCTCGGTGCCCGGCGTATCCACGACCGGGTCGACTGCGACGTGGATTTCGAAGACGACGCCGCGACCTGGCGTGACGCCGTCGTCGAGGCCGTCGCAGAAGCCGCGCGGGCCGACGGCGGCGCCGGTCAGCCGGCCGGCGGTGCGCCGACGGTCACGAGCCTGCACCCGGCCTTCGCGCCCGCGCCCGCGCAACCGGCACACAGCCGCGAGCGGCCGTTCATGGCCGAGATTCTGGTGAATCAGAAGATCACCGGACGGGAGTCGAGCAAGGACGTGCGCCACGTCGAGTTGTCGCTGGAGGGCTCCGGGCTGACCTATCAGCCGGGCGACGCGATCGGGATCTGGCCCGAGAACCCGCCGGCGCTCGTCGACACGCTGCTCGAGCTGACCGGGCTCGACGGCGATGCGGAAGTGACGGTCGGAAAGGAGGCGTCGAGCCTGCGCGACGCTTTGACGCGGCGCCTCGAGATCACGAAGCTGTCGCGGGGCTTCGCCGAGGCCTACGCCAACGCGCTGGACGACTCCGAGCTGAAGCGAGTGCTCGCATCGGCCGATACGGCGCGCGAATACCTCGCACCGCGTCAGATCGTAGACGTCGTTGCCGAGCACCGCGGCCGCGTCGACGCGCAGCAGTTCGCGGGCGCGCTGAGGAAGCTGACGCCGCGGCTGTACTCGGTCGCGTCGAGCCTGGATGCTTATCCGGACGAAGCGCATCTGACGGTGGGTGTGGTCGAGTACGAGCGTTTCGGCCGCGCGCACGTCGGCGCCGCGTCCTCGTTCCTTGCGGGCTCGGCGCGCGAGTCGCGGACTTACGTCGAGCCGAACGATCACTTCCGTCTGCCCGCGGATCCGGCGACGCCCGTGATCATGATCGGCGCGGGCACGGGCGTCGCCCCTTATCGCGCGTTCGTGCAGCACAGAGCGTTGCATGGGGCAGCCGGCGAGAGCTGGCTGATCTACGGCGATCGCACGATGCGCTCGGACTTCCTGTATCAGCTCGAATGGCTGCGGCACGTCAAGGAAGGAGTGCTGACGCGGCTGACCGTCGCGTTCTCGCGCGATCAGGTGAAGAAGATCTACGTGCAGGACCGGATTGCGGAGTCGGCGGCGGATCTGTACGACTGGCTCGAGCGCGGTGCCCATGTCTACGTTTGCGGCGAGGCGGAGAACATGGCGCCGGCGGTGCATGCGGCGCTTGCCGGCGTGATCGGCCGCATCGGCGGCAAGAGCGAGGAGCAGGCGGAAGAGTATCTGCAGCAGATGAAAGCAGCGAAGCGGTATCAGCGGGACGTGTACTGACGATGGATCGGCAAAACCTCACGGACAGCAAGGGCAGACCCCTTTCCGAGACGGAAGGCATCAAGCTGCGCAGCCGCTTTCTGCGCGGCACGCTCGAGGTCAGCCTCGAGGACGGCACGACGGGCGCCGTGACGCACGACGATACGAAGCTGACGAAGTTTCACGGCATCTATCAGCAGGACGACCGGGACGTGCGGGCCGAGCGCGCCGCGCAGAAGCTCGAGCCAGCCTACATGTTCATGATCCGCGTGCGGATCCCGGGCGGCGTGCTGACGCCCGAGCAGTGGCTTGCAGTCGACGCGGCGTCGGAAGCGTACGGCAACGGCAAGATGCGGTTGACGACGCGGCAGTCGATACAGCTGCACGGTGTGCTGAAGCGGAACCTGAGGAGCGCCGTCAAGGCCATCAACGACTCGCTGCTGACGACGATCGCGGCCTGCGGTGACGTGAACCGCACGGTAGCGTGCACGCCGCTGCCGGAGCTGTCGGCGCTGCATGCCGAGACGCAGCGCTTCGCCGTCGAGGTCGCCGAGCACCTGCGGCCGAGGACGGGCGCGTACCGCGAGATCTGGCTGGGCGAGCGCTCGGACACGCCGCCGCCCGAGCAGGAGGAGCCGATCTACGGCTCCGCCTATCTGCCGCGCAAATTCAAGATCGGATTTGCGGTACCGCCGATGAACGACATCGACGTCTACTCGCAGGACCTCGCGTTCATCGCCGTGCAGCGCGGCAAGGAGCTCGCCGGCTTCAACGTCGCCGTCGGCGGCGGGCTCGGTATGACGCACGGCGATCCGAAGACGTACCCGAGGCTCGCGACGGAGATCGGCTTCTGCACGCCGGATCAGGTGCTCGCCGTCGCCGAGCACGTCGTGGGCATCCAGCGCGATTACGGCGACCGCAGCGACCGGAGCCATGCGCGCTTCAAGTACACCGTCGACGATCACGGCGTCGATTGGGTCCGGCAGGAGCTGGAGCGCCGGATCGGCGCATCCCTCGCGCCGGCCGTGCCCGTCCGCTTTCACGGCACCGGCGACAGCCTCGGCTGGGTACGCGGTGAGGACGGCCTGCATCATCTGACGCTGTATGTGCCGGCGGGCCGCATCAAGGACGCCGGGGAGCGCAGGTTTCGCACCGGACTGAACGAGATCGCGAAGATCCACAGCGGCGACTTTCGCATTACGGGGAACTCGAACCTGATCGTGGCGCGGGTGGCGGCCGAGGACGTCGCGGCGATCGACCGCATCGTCGAAGAGCACGGGCTCGATCTGTACCAAACGCTTTCGCCGCTGCGCCGCAACGCGATGACGTGCGTCGCGCTGCCCACCTGCGGGCTCGCAATGGCGGAGGCCGAGCGCTATCTGCCGGATCTGCTGGCGAAGGTAGAGCCGCTGCTCGACAAACACGGCCTGCTCGAAGAGCAGATCCTGCTCAGGATGACGGGCTGCCCGAATGGCTGCGCGCGGCCGTATCTTGCCGAGATCGCGCTCGTCGGCAAGGCCCCGGGCCGCTACAACCTGTTCCTGGGCGGCGGCACGACCGGCCAGCGCCTGAACGAGCTGTACGCCCAGAACCTGCCGGAGCCGGAGATCCTGAAGACGCTGGACGAGCTGTTCGCAAGTTTCGCTGCCCGCCGGCTCGAAGGCGAGGCTTTCGGCGACTACGTCCGGCGTGCCGGCATCGTCGGCGGCGAGGCGGAGGCCGCATCCGCCGGGGGCTGACTGCCCGGTTGCCATTACTTTCACGACTTGCG
>JAFGNC010000287.1 GCA_016927175.1 Gammaproteobacteria bacterium
AGATATGAGCGCCCGTATAGATGTCGACTCACTCGTGGCGTTCGACGTGCACGCGCACGTCGAGGCGTCGATCCGAGAGCCGAAGGAGGCGGCGACTGATTTTCAGCGGGCGGCGCAAAGCTACTTTAAGCACGACACGCCCAGGCCGACGATTCCAGAGGTCGCCGCATACTACCGCGAGCGGAAGATGGCCTGCATCGTGTTCTCTGTGGACGGAGAACGCGCACGCGGACTGAAACCAGTGCCGAATGAGGAAGTCGCCGAGCTGGCCGCCGAGAACGCGGACGTGATGATTCCGTTCGCGAGCATCGATCCGGGCCGCGGCAAGGACGCGGTGCGCGAGGCGCGGCGACTGATCGAGCATTATGGCGTGAAAGGCTTCAAGTTCCATCCGCAATTCCAGGAGTTTTTCCCGGACGACCGCATGGCTTATCCGCTGTACGAGGTGATCGCCGAGGCGAAGCTGCCGGCGCTGTTCCATACGGGCCATTCCGGGATGGGCACGGGCCTGCCGGGCGGCGGGGGCATTCGGCTCAAGTACGGCAACCCGATGCGGATCGACGACCCCGCCGTCGACTTTCCGGACATGCCGATCGTGCTCGCCCATCCGTCATGGCCCTGGCAGGACGAAGCCCTGTCGATGTGCCTGCATAAAGCGCAGGTCTACATCGACCTGTCCGGCTGGTCGCCGAAGTATTTCCCGCCGCAGCTCGTGCACTACGCAAACACGCTGCTGAAGCGCAAGGTGCTGTTCGGCTCGGATTATCCGCTGATCACGCCCGATCGCTGGATGCAGGATTTCGAGCAGGCCGGCTTCCGGGACGAGGTGAAGCCGCTGATCCTGAAGCAGAACGCGATCGACCTGTTCAAGCTCCGCGGCGGTTAGCGGAAGCCCCTCGTGGAGCACTGGATGTGAGCGCGGGAGACTGGCGCGCCCGTTCCTCGCGCTCGAAGGTTCGGGCCATGTAGCAGCTCCGCTTCCGCAGGCGAATAGCCGCAGAGCGACCGCAGCCCGCGGCCGCAAACGCCGGCGCTCTTTGCGTGTGCGCCGCGTAACGGTCCGCGTTGACGACGGCGTCGGACGTGCAGTTGTGCAGATATGCGCACGGGTACAGCTGTATCGCGTGTTCCTGGACCGTTTCGTTGAAATCGCGAATCAGCGCGGCGTAGGTCCATGCCTGGTACGAGGGATGGAGCGTCTCCCGCTTCGCGCCGTTGATGACCGTCACGACGACCGCGTCCTTGTCGGTGGCGTCGACCTCGGACCACTGCTTGAGCTCCACGACGACAGCATTGTCGTTGCCCTCGGCGTCACGGCCCGTCAGGATGAAATCGACGCGCTTCGAAGTCAGCGGAATCCGGTACTCGATCGCGACGCCGGCATCCTCGGGAATGCTGTTCCCGACGAGAACGTTGTTCATGTACTGCATCGAGTTCTTCCAGGACTCGATTTCGCGCTTGGACGTGGATTGGCCGAGGCGGCACTCGAAAGCGGCGAGGATCCTGCTCTCGATGACGTTGCTGAAGACGTCTTCAGTGAACTGGCCGCGCGTGGCCGAGTAGACGATCACGGATGCGCTCTGTTCCAGGCTGGTGAACGTGCGCAATCAGAACAGTCCGTGGAGTGAACGTCAACCTGATCCGGGGCTGCACCGCGCGTATGATTGATGAGAAGTCTTACTGAATCCCTGCTCGACGGCGCGTTCGTATCGGCTCGCGCCCGCAGGTTCAGCTCATGCCTGCATCAACCGCCCTCACACCCAACCGAACCCGCGCGCCATGGTCGCGAGCATTGCGGTCGCCAAGCCGATGTACAGCGCCAGGGCCCAGACCTTTGCCGAAACGAGGGAGTCCTTCAGCTGGTTGAACTTATGGTCGACCTGAGCACTCAACCCGTCGATCTTCGCATCGAGCCGGGTGGTCGATGCCTCGACCTTCTCATCGAGCCGGGTGGTCGATGCCTCGATCTTCTCATCGAGCCGGGCGGCCGAGGCGCCGATCTTCTCATCGAGCCGGGCGGTCGATGCCTCGATCTTCTCATCGAGCCGGGCGGCCGAGGCGCCGATCTTAGCGTCGAGCCGGTTCTCCACCGCATCTATCTTGTCCGTCAGCTTGGCGAATCCCATATCGGTCTTATCGCGGAGCGACCTCAGGTCGACCTTGATATCCGCGACATCGGTACGCAGGTGCGCGACGTCTGACTCCAAGCGTGCGATTCTCGCTTCCATGGAAATTTCTGGTGACGCAGGTTCTGGTCCCATTGTACGACCGCCGGCGGACTCGGGTAACTGCCCGGGGAGCATTTCAGGCGAGAGATCGAATCACCGGAAGGGACATTTCGGTGCGGAACGCCCCGAATCCCGGTAGCGAGTCCGACGGTCCTGGACGGGACCGTGAACGTTCGACGCGAGCGATCGATTGGCCGAGGTGCCGATGGCCAAGAAGGGAGGATCGACTCCCGGAAATGACCTGGCAACTCTCCTCGCTGCGGCGGTCGCCTCGGTCACGGGGCCGAGCGCCCCTATCTCGCCCTCTTGCGCAGCTTGCCCATCGGCGCGGGTGCGGCTACCGGCGCCGCGAACTCGAGCCGTGCAATCGACGCTACGTGTGACCGAAGGTCCGGCTGGGAATCGGCGGCCGGATACCGTGCGCTGACGATCTGCGACGTGCGGCGCAAGGGGTTATCCCCAGCCGACTCGCCTTCCGCCTGTTTCATGCGTTCCAGCAGACGTTCGGCGCCGGCGTCCACGCCGAGCTGCTGATAGTCGTAGCTCAATTCGCCGGCATCAGTCGTGGATTCGTAGTTGAGGCACAGACGCTCCGCCCGCTGGCTCGGGCACGGAAAGATGAACTGCATAGGGCTCGTTTCGCCGCCGTTCCCAGGCAGATCGACGCTGGCGTGGAAAGCGCGGCCCGATCGCGAGGAGGCGCTCTTCTTGCTCACGACCATCTTGACGTCGCCGCCGGCGCCGCGGTACCTGAAGCCGACCTCGACGGAGCACCACTCGCTCGACCGCCTCATCCACTCGCGCTGCGTGGCCTCCCAGTCTCGGATGCCACGACAGTCCACGTCCGAAGCGGCGCCGGGTGACGGAGCGTCCCAGGTCGCGGGGCTGCCGATAGTGACCGCGTCGGTCGCGGGGCCTGCGCCCGGATCGACGGCGGCAGAACCCGTTTGAGCGCGCACCGAAGGAGCGAGCCATAACATCGAGAGGGCCGACAAACACACTGCGGTGGTTCTGAACGTCGAAGTCATGAGCTTGCCTCCTCGTGTATTACGCGACCTGCCCGAGGCGGCGAACGCGCCCCGGGACTGCAAGGAGCACCGATGCTTCGAATATACGCCGGCATACCTTTTCGCTCAAGGTGCGCGTACGTGTCTGCCGCCCCCGGCAATCTGTGAACCACGGACGGTTCCCTCGCCCGCCGTCGCTCTACAATAGCCCCGGGTACGACTCGGGAACGAGATCATGATGCGACTCGTCTTCACCCTCACCGCCATCGGTATCGTCGGTTGCGGACCCGCTGACACGGCGGACGAATCGGCTAATGCGGAGCCCGCCAAGGAACCTACGGCGTTCGATCCGCTCGTGCGAAGTCTCGAGCGCGCCGAAGGCGTGCAGCAGACGATCGACGAGCAAGCCGCCGCGCAACGCCGCCGTATCGAAGAAGCGGAGCGTTAAGCGGCAACCGACCCCGGGTTTCCGCGGGCACGTTCCCCGAATGAGAATTGTTGGAGAAAACGCTTCCGCCGAAGCGTTTCCGCTCGTCGGACTCCGGCAGGGAGGTGCCGCAGTCCGCCAGGCTGCTAGGGAAGCTCTGCACAGGGTCCGTGGCGGCGCGCTGCGGCGTTGAAAATCGCTTCGAAATGCTCACGTACTCCCGTGTACGCTG
>JAFGNC010000288.1 GCA_016927175.1 Gammaproteobacteria bacterium
GACATAGGGAGCACCGGCCATGTGGCTTTCCGATATTTCGGTCAAGCGCCCCGTCTTCGCGACGGTCCTGAGCCTGATCCTCGTCTCGTTCGGCATCCTGTCGTTCCGTGATCTGACCGTCCGCGAGTCGCCGGACGTCGTGCCCCCGGTCGTGCAGGTGCAGACCTCCTATCCCGGCGCGTCCGCCGAGATCGTCGAGACGCGCATCACGCAGGTCCTCGAGGGTGAGCTGAGCGGCATCGAAGGCGTCAAGACGATCCGCTCGACGAGCCGGGACGGCCAGGCGAACGTGACGATCGAGTTCCTGCTCGACCGCGATCTCGACGAAGCCGCCAATGACGTCCGCGACCGCGTGTCACGCGTGCTGCGCCGCCTGCCGGAGGACGCCGATCCGCCTTCGGTATCGAAGTCCGACAGCGACACCCAACCCATCATGTGGCTGACGCTGACCAGCGACACGATGAGCATGATGGAGCTGACGGATTACATGGAGCGGTACATCATCGACCGCTTCGCGACGATCCCGGGCGTCTCGCAGATCAACGTCTTCGGCGCCGGCGGACCTTCGATGCGAATCTGGCTCGACCGCCACGCGCTTGCCGCCCGCGGCCTGACCGTCACGGACATCGAGAACGCGCTGCGCGCCGAGAACCTCGAGCTGCCGGCGGGCCGCATCGAGTCCCGCGCGCGCAACTTCCAGGTGCGCATCGCCCGCAACTACCAGACGGCGGAGGATTTTCGCCGGCTCGTGCTGCTCGAGGGAGACGACGGGCACCTGGTCCGGCTCGGCGAGGTGGCGGAGGTCGAGGTCGGTCCGCGCGAGACGCAGCGGTTCTTCCGTACCAACGGCGCGACGACGACCGGCTTCGGCGTCGTCAAGCAATCGACCGCGAATACGGTCGAGGTGCTCGACGGGGTCAAGGCGGAGGTCGAGCGCGTCAACGCCGATCTGCCGGAAGGCATGTCGCTGATCACGAGCGGCGACGACTCGATCTATATCCGCGCTGCGATCAACGCGGTGTACGAGACGATCATCGTCACGACGGTGCTGGTCGGCTTCGTGATCTTCGTGTTCCTCGGCAACCTTCGCGCGATGCTGATCCCGCTGGTCACGATTCCCGTCTGCCTGATCTCGTCCTTCACGGCGCTGGCGCTGTTCGGCTACTCGATCAACCTCGTCACGCTGCTTGCGCTCGTGCTGTGTATCGGCCTCGTCGTCGACGACTCGATCGTCGTGCTCGAGAACGCACACCGGCGCATCGAGGACGGCGAGCCGCCGCTGCTCGCGGCTTTCAACGGCACCCGGCAGGTCGCGTTCGCGATCATGGCCTCGACCGCCGTGCTCGTGTCGGTCTTCGCCCCGGTCGCGTTCCTGAAGGACAACATCGGCCGGATTTTTGCGGAGCTGGCCGTCACGATCGCCGCGGCCGTGATCTTCTCGCTGATCCTCGCGCTGTCGCTGACGCCGATGCTGTGCTCGAAGCTGCTGCACTCGAGCGCGACCGAGAACCCGCTGACGCACAAGCTCGATGCCGCATTCACGTGGCTCGCCGACCGCTACGAGCGCGCTCTCGGGTACAGCCTGCGTCTGCCGTGGCTCTCCGTGCTGGCCAGCATCGGGCTCGGTGCCGGCGCGTACTGGCTGCTGCAGGAAGTCCCGCGCGAGTATGCGCCCGAGGAGGACCAGGGCCAGTTCACGGCGCAGCTCCAGGCGCCGGAAGGGATGGGTTTCGAGCAGATGGCCGAAGCCGGCATGAAGGCCGAGAGCTACATGGAGCCGTACTTCGAGAACGGCGTGATCCAGCGCGGCGTCGTCGCGGTGCCGGGCTGGGGTAATGCGGCCGGCATCGTCAACGTGACGCTGAAACCTTGGGACGAGCGGACGATCTCGACACAGGACCTGCTGCAGGAGCTGAATACCGGCTGGGCCGAGATCCCGGAAGTCCGGATCATCGCGTTCATGCGCGGCGGCGGGGGCGGCGGAGGCGGTGGCGGCCAGCCCGTGCAGATCGTGCTGGGCGGCCCGACCTACGAGGAGCTGGCGCGCTGGCGCGACATCATCATCGACCGCGCGTCGGAGAACCCGGGTCTGATGCGCATCGACTCGGATCTGAAGGAGACGCAGCCGCAGGTGCTCGTGCGCGTCGACACGGACCGCGCGGCGAGCCTCGGCGTCTCGGCGCGCAGCATCGGCCAGACGCTGCAGACGATGATGAGCGAGCGCCAGGTCACGACCTACGTCGTCGACGGCGAGGAATACGACGTCGTGCTGCAGGCGAAGCCCGAGCATCGCGCGACGTACTCGGACCTGACCAATATCTTCGTGCGCTCCGAGCGCTCCGGCCAGTTGATTCCGCTGACGAACCTCGTGCGGCTGGAGGGGATGGCAGGCCCGAGCGAGCTGAACCGCTACGACCGGCTGCGCGCCGTGACGATCAGCGCGAGCCTTGCGCCGGGGTACACGCTCGGCGACGCGCTCGACTACCTCGAAGGCATCGTGCGGTCCGAGCTTCCGGCGACTGCGCAGCTCGACTACCGCGGCGAGTCGCTCGAGTTCAAGGAAGCGTCGGGCTCGTTGTTCTTCATTTTCGGCGTCGCGCTTTTCGTCGTGTTCCTGGTGCTGGCGGCGCAGTTCGAAAGCTTCGTGCACCCGCTCGTGATCATGGTCACGGTGCCGCTCGCCGTCGCGGGCGGGCTGCTCGGCCTGTGGCTGATGGGCATGACGCTGAACATCTACAGCCAGATCGGCATCATCATGCTCGTGGGCATCGCGGCGAAGAACGGGGTGCTGATCGTCGAGTTCATCAATCAGCTGCGGGACGACGGCAGGGAATTCACGGCCGCGGTCATGGAGGCGGGGCGCATCCGCTTCCGGCCCGTCGTCATGACGGCCTTCTCGACGATCATGGGCGCCGTGCCGCTGATCCTGTCGACGGGCCCGGGCGCGGAGAGCCGCACGACGCTCGGCATCGTGATCTTCTTCGGCGTCAGTATCGCGACGATCTTCACATTGTTCGTCGTCCCGGCCTTCTACCACCTGTTCGCGCGCCGCACGGGGTCGCCGGGCGAGGTCGCGAGCCGCCTCGAAGCGATGCAGTCGGGCGCAGCCGAACGTCCCGACGCCGTCTGAGAAAAGTGAGAAAAGGGGTCAGGGCCCTTTTCCAGCCGAAAAGGCGTCAGGGCGCTTTTCCAGGCGCTTTGGCTGAGCCGAAAAGGGGTCAGGGCCCTTTTCCATGCGCTTTGGCTGGGCCGACATTAGTCGGCGGAGCGTCAGTCAGGGCCGTTTTCCTGGTCGGTCGAGAAGGGAGCGGTCATTGCGCCTTTTTTCGCAGTATCTGCCTCGCTTCGCTCGCAGGCTGCCAACAAAGACGCAATGACCACTCCCTTCTCTGCGGACGGCGGTGCTGATCCCGGAAGCCGGTCAGCGTCACCACCCGATCTGCGATCAAGCTCTCCCGCCGCCTGGTCCTCGCAGGCACTGTGCGCCGGCGCCGAAGCTCCCGATCGTGGCAACGATCTGGCCGACGGCGATCACGTCACGGCCACGTCGGCGGGCGTCCGCGCCTACGGCGAAGGGGAGCGCCGACACCGGACGTTGGAAAGCACCGCCGCATCACGAGACGCGAGCGCGTAGCACTCGCTTTTTTGCAGCCTGCGAGCGAAGCGAGGCAGATACTGCGAAAAAAGAGTACTACGCGCTCGCGTCTCGACGGTAATGCAAAACGCCCCTGACCGAGCTTCGTCTTCGTCTTCAGCACCGTCAGCGCCGCAGGATCCGCCACCAGCGCGCGACGTTCAGCAGGCTCTGCAGCGCGCCCGAGACGTAAGTCAGCGCCGCCGCCGTCAACAGCCGGCGCGCGCGTCCCTTGTCCTCGGGGCGAAGCACCCGCCGGCGCTCGAGCAGCGGCAAGGCCCGCACGAAGCTCGCGTCGAACTCCGCCGGCAGCGTCAGCGCGTGCACGACCACGGCCGATCCCAGCGTCAGAATTCCGCCGAGAAACGTCAACAGCCCCAGCGCCGGCGCTCTCGCGACGGCGCCCGCGAACGGCGATGCCATCAGCATCACCGCGCCCACCTTCTCGACCGGCCGCACCCACTGAATCAGCCGCGTGCGCCAGCGCAGCGGTCCGAAAGCCTGCGCGTCCTGCAACGCATGCCCGACCTCGTGCGCGGCAACCGTGACTGCGGTCAGCGAGCGCTCGTTGTAATTCGCGGAGGACAGCCGCAGCACCTTGTGGACCGGGTCGTAATGATCGCCCGCCTCCGTGGTCTCCGTCCGCACATCGTGCAGCCCCGCAGCGTCGAGCAGCTCGCGCGCGAGCTCGCCGCCGGTCTTCTGGTAGCGGTCCCGCGGCAGCCGATAGCGGGACATGACGGCGTTGACCCACAGCGACGGCCCGACGACCAGTGCAAGCAGAAGGATGATCAGCAGCAGAAGATGCATTTTCCCGTCACATGAACCGTCTCACCCCGACGCCGGTGGAATCCGGCGCCGGCCGCCGCACCCTCGGGGATTCCCTGACAGGGCGGATCAGCATGCTATGCTAACCCTCGACGTTGCGACAGCCCGTGCACCGCAGGAACTCGTTTGAATAATGGCCGCTCTGCGACGGTTCAGCGAATCTCTTCCGATGCTGCTGCTTCGTGCGCGCGAGACCGCGATGGCGAGGTTCAGGCCGATCCTGCACGAGCATGGCGTGACCGAGCAGCAGTGGCGCGCGCTGCGCGCTCTGCACGACCTCGGGGAGCTGACGGCCGCAGGACTCGCAGCGGAGTGCTCGATTCTGGCCCCCAGCATGACGCGCATCCTGCGCAAGCTGTCCGAGCAGGAGTGGGTCACGGTGACGCGTTCTCCCCGCGACCAGCGCGAGCTGAAAGTCCGCATCTCCGAAAAGGGCCAGCGGCTGGTTGACGAAGTGGGCCCCAAGGTCGAGCACCAGTACGAGTTGCTGCGCGAGCAGCTGCGGCCGGAGCGGCTGAACTCGCTTTACGAGGACCTGCAGCACCTGATCGAGCTCGGCGGCTCGAACGAGGTGCGCGAGTCGTCTGGAGGCAACGGCAAGCTGAAGGGCGTGTCGTCCCGCTAGGGAAGCTCAGCACAGCCCCCGTGGCGGCGCGCTGCGGCGTTGAAAATCTGTTCGAAATGCTCACGTACTCCCGTGTACGCTGCGCTTTCGACCAGATTTTCGC
>JAFGNC010000289.1 GCA_016927175.1 Gammaproteobacteria bacterium
CTGAGATTCGCCTCGACGCCCGCGCGCGACAGATTGTCGAGCACCACCACGTCCTCGCCCGACGACAGCAGCGCATCGGACAGGTTGACTCCGACGAAACCGGCGCCCCCGGTCACGACGACGCGGCTCACAGCGTCAGCCCCCGCCGCTCGAGCTCGGCCGCGGCGACCGAAGCCCGGTCGACCGCCGTCTGGCGGCTCAGCCATTCGGCAAGCTCCTCGATGCCGTCTTCGAGCGCAACCTGCGGGCGGTACCCGAGCAGGCTCTCGGCACGGGAAATGTCCGCGAAGCAGTGGCGTATGTCGCCGGCGCGATACTTGCCCGCGACCTGCGGCTCGAGATCCTCCCGCCCGAGCACGCCCGCAAGCAGCGCCGCCACGTCGCGGATCGCGAGCGACCTGCCGCTGCCGACGTTGATCGCGTGGCCGTCCGCCTCAGGGCGCTCGAGCGCCGCGCGAAAAGCTCTCGCGACGTCCCGGACGTTGACGAAGTCGCGCCGCTGCGCGCCGTCCTCGAAGATGATCGGCGGGTTTCCGTTCAGCAGACGGCACGCGAAAATGGCCATGACGCCCGTGTACGGATTCGACAGCGCTTGGCGCGGCCCGTAGACGTTGAACAGTCGCAGAGCGACGGTCGGCAGCGAGTACGCCGCGCCGTACATCAGGCACATCAGCTCCTGGTCGTACTTCGTCAGCGCATACGGCGACGACGGCTGCGGCGTGATCTCTTCCGGCGTCGGCATCGGTGCGAGCTCGCTGCCGTCGCCGTCGAGCACCTCCCAGACGCGCTTCTCGAGCTGGGCGCGTCCGCGCTGCGGCGGATGCAGCAGACGCGCCGCGTCGCCGCCCGGACCGACGTAGGCGCCCTCGCCATAGACGCTCATGCTCGACGCGACGACGAGCCGCTCGACCCGGCGCTTACCGAGCGCTTCCAGCAGCACGGCCGTGCCGCAGCTGTTGACGTCCACGTAGCGGTGCAGCTGATACATGCTCTGCCCGACGCCCACGGCGGCCGCCAGATGCACGACCGCCTGCACCCCGTCGAGCGCTTTGTCGACGGCGGCCCGGTCGCGGACGTCGGCGTCGATCAGCTCGACGTGTTTCGGCAGATAGCCCGGCACGCCCGACTCGTGCACCTGCGGGTCGAGCACGTCGAGCAGACGCACGTCGTATCCTGCCTCGAGAAGTTCCTCCGCGACGTAGCTGCCGATGAAGCCGGCGCCGCCCGTGATCAGCGCCCGCCTCATGCCACGATAGCCGCGGACGGCTCGGGCTCGGCGTGCTCGTGCACGGCGCGCCGGAAATAATGGATCGAGCGTCCGAGCCCCTCCTCGAGCGACGTCTTCGGCGCCCAGCCGAGGAGCTCCGTCGCGCGCGTGATGTCCGGGCAGCGGCGAACCGGATCGTCGACGGGCAGCGACGCGAACGTCAGCTTCGACTTCGACCCGGTCAGCCGCAGCACGAGCTTCGCGAGGTCGAGCACCGTGACCTCCTCCGGATTGCCGAGGTTCAGCGGTCCCGGCAGACCGTCTTCGAGGTCGAGCAGCCGGACGAAGCCCTCGACCAGATCGTCCACGTAACAGAAGGAGCGCGTCTGGGACCCGTCGCCGTAAACGGTCAGCGGCTCTCCGCGCAGCGCCTGCGTCAGCAGATTCGAGACGGCACGCCCGTCGTCGAGCCGCATCCGCGGGCCATACGTGTTGAAGATGCGCACGACCGACACGGGCACACCCGATTCCTGGTACAGGTAGCAGATCGTCTCCGCGCAGCGCTTCCCTTCGTCGTAGCAGGCGCGCGGCCCCATCGTCTTGACGTTGCCGAGATAGTCCTCCTTCTGCGGGTGCTGTGCCGGGTCGCCGTAGACCTCGCTGCTCGACGCATAGATGAAGCGGCTTCGGGTTTCCGTCGCGAGCTGCAGCAGTCGGCGCGTGCCCTCGACATTGGTCCGCAGCGTGCTCTCCGGCTGCGACTGGTAGTGCGGCGGAGATGCGGGGCTCGCCAGGTTGAATATCGCGTCGACCGGGAGCCACAACGGCTCGAGAACGCAGCGCGGCACGAAAGAGAATCGCGGGGAGCGCATCAGGGACTCGATGTTCCGCTTCCGTCCCGTGCTGAGATTGTCCACACAGTAGACCGTATGTCCTTCCTGGACGAGCCGGGCACAGAGATGCGACCCCACGAATCCCGCCCCGCCTGCTACGAGAATCCTCATACGACTTCCTTTCCGGCCGGGCCGGACGTATGACTGTCGAAAAGATCCGTTTGCGCAAACAGCTGGGCGGAAACTGCAATTCCCATGCCACTGATGCTGCCGCCGCGGGGCACATCCTCGCGGCACGCGCCGCGCGGCTGCTGCTGTGCGCACAGGGGGGCGCCCCGGGCCGCTACGACCGCCGGGGAAGTTGCCAGAGTTTGTAGCAGGTTCCAGAACTCGGCCGAGGCGGCCGGGGCGCTATGGGCTCATCAGGAGCTCATCAGGGGCTCATCGCGCGCGGTTCGCCCTGCGGCTCGCGCTGCTCGACCGCGTCGCGCATCCTGACTTCGACGCGGCAGATCTCGCCGAAGATCGCCTGGGACAACTCGACCGTGCGCGCATCGAACAGGCGGACGTACGCCTCGTCGTCGGCGAAGTGCTTCCATCGCCGGTTGACCGGCATGCTGCTCGCGAAACCGTCGAAGCGAACGCCGTCGAAAGAGCTGCCGCGGCCGACGGACGGAACGTTCTCGAAACCCGCATCCGTGAAGGTGAGACCGAGCGCGCGAGCGATCTGCCGACGATACTCGACATCGCCCGCCCAGCGGTTGAAGTTGATCAGCACGCGCGGATGGCGGTTCAGATACCCCGTGCGCTTTACGAATTCGCCGGCGTGCTGCTTCCATATCCGAAACGCCACCGCGTGCGACACCTCGCCATAGCCGCTCTTGATGCGGCTCGCGAACAGGTTGAAGGGATCGCGCAGCACGAGCACGTCGAGGCGCCGTGCCGAGCGGCCGACGTACTCGTCATGACGCGCCTCGAGCTCCGGCCGCGTCAAAGGACCCAGAAACGTGTCCTCGTAGTTATAGATCAGCAGACTCTTCTGCGAGAAACGGCCCGCTCTCTCGGCCTCGAAATCGAGCTCGTAATTCGCGCGCCAGCTCGAATGGCCTTCGAGCGGCCGCGCCGTCGAGAAAGGGTTGGTTCCGGGCTCCGCACAATTGAGGTAGCAGTAGCGGCCCTGCCACTGAGACAGGATCCAGTTGATGATCGCGTGCGACCCGCTGCGCGACATGCCGACGACGCGGATCTCCGTCTGGTTGACGATCGGGTTGACGATGGGCTCCTGCACGTGCAGCTGTTCCAGGGATTCTCGGTCGGGGGACGTCGCCTAGGGAAGCTCTGCACAGTCCCCGTGGCGGCGCGCTGCGGCGTTGAAAATCTGTTCGAAATGCTCACGTACTCCCGTGTACGCTGCGCTTTCGACCAGATTTTCGC
>JAFGNC010000290.1 GCA_016927175.1 Gammaproteobacteria bacterium
AACCCCATGCGGCCGGAGCTGCGGTTCGTGATGTAGCGGACGGGATCGATGGGCTCGCGCGTCGGACCCGCCGTGACGACGGCTTTCAGGCCCGCGAGCGGCCCGGCCGCGACGGCCCCTTCGGCATCGAGCAGCGCGCGGACCAGGTCAGCGGGCTCCATCATGCGGCCCATGCCGTGCTCGCCGCAGGCCTGCTCCCCGGCAGTCGGCCCGAGCAGCCGCACTCCGCGCCGCGCCAGCAGCTCGCAGTTGGCCCTGACGGCCGGGTGCGCCCACATCTGCCGGTTCATGGCGGGCGCGAGCACCACGGGTGAAGCGGTCGCGAGGCACAGCGTAGACAGCAGGTCGCCGGCCAGCCCCGCAGCCAGCGAACCGATGAAGTGCGCCGTCGCCGGCGCGACCAGGATCGTGTCGGCCCAGCGGGCGAGCTCGATGTGCCCCATCGCGGCCTCGGCTTCCTCGTCCCACAGGTCGTCACGAACGCGGCGGCCGGACACGGCCTGCAGCGTCACCGGCGTCACGAACCGGGCAGCGCTCGGGCTCAGCACGACCTGCACGTCGCAGCCGCGCGCGGTCAGCCGCCTCACCAGATCGGGCGTCTTGAAGGCCGCGACGCCGCCCGTGACGCCGAGGAGGATCTTTCGCGGTCGGCGCGGGGGCGCGCCCGACTGCGCGGCGCCTTCGGAGGCCGGCACTCCGGCTCCGCCGTCCGCCCGCCCGTTGTCGCCGCCGTTGCTCATTCCCGCCGGTGCCCCTCGTCTGATCGGCCGGCGTAATGCCGGCCGGTGTCCGCGGAGCTTACCCCCGCGACAGTCACGTTTTCCACCAGGCCCGTCGACGATGCCGTGTGCGGGACTTTTTGCCGAGGTCGGTGACATTCTGCACATGCGCTCCGGCGGCGGGTCGCTCAGCATGCTTCGGTCTCGTCACGATCGCCGGAGGTCCCTTGGAGCTGAAACGATGGCCGCAGGCGGAGCGGCCGCGCGAGAAGCTGTTGCAGCTCGGCGCCGGCTCGCTGACCGACGGCGAGCTGCTGGCCGTGCTGCTCGGCTCGGGCGTCCGCGGCACGGACGCCGTGCAGCTCGCGCGGCAGGTGCTGGAGCGGCTCGGCGGGCTCGACGCGCTGCTTGCCGGCGGCACCGCCGCTCTCTCCGACGTCAGAGGTCTCGGCCCGGCGCGGATCGCGCGCCTGAAGGCGGCCGTGGAGCTCGGGCGGCGTTATCTCGCCGCGCCGACCGGGAGCCGGGCGGCGCTGAAGGCGCCGCAGGACGCCGCCCGGCTGTTCCACGCCCGGCTGGCGGACCTGCCTCACGAGGTGTTCAGCTGCCTGTTCCTCGACACCCGGCACCGGGTGATCTGCTACGAGGAGCTGTTTCGGGGCACGGTCGACGGCGCGACCGTCTACCCGCGGGAGGTCCTGAAGCGGACGCTGCACCACAACGCGTCCGCCGTGATCATCGGCCACAATCACCCGTCCGGCGTCTGCGAGCCGAGCGAGGCGGACCGCAACATCACGGTGAAGCTCGCGAAGGCGCTGGCGCTGGTCGACGTGCGGCTGCTGGACCACCTTGTCGTCAGCCGCGGCGGGCACGTCTCGCTGGCCGAGCGGGGCTGGATCTGAGGAGCCGCGGGGGCCTCGGGACGGTGCCCACGGGGGTCGCGCCCCCTTTCATCCGCGGCAGGCAGACGGTATAGTCGCCGGCTCTCTGCCAATTCCCCAGGGTAAACGAAGATGTCGAGAGTCTGTCAGGTCACGGGAAAAGGCCCGATGTCGGGCAACAATGTCTCCCACGCGAACAACAAGACGCGGCGACGTTTTCTGCCCAATCTGCATACGCAGCGCTTCTGGCTCGAGGGCGAGCGCCGGTTCATCAAGCTGCGCGTATCGAACAAGGGCCTGCGCATCATCGACAAGCTCGGCATCGACAAGGTCGTCGCCGATCTGCGGGCACGCGGCGAGAAGATTTGATCCCGACGGCGCGTTCTTAAGGAGTCACTGCCATGCGAGAGAAGATCAGATTGATGTCGTCGGCGGGCACCGGGCATTACTATACGACGACGAAAAATCGTCGGCTTCACCCCGAGAAGATGGAAGTGAAGAAATACGACCCGCGAATCCGTCAGCACGTGATCTACAAAGAGACCAAGATCAAGTAGCCGCACCCTCCGGCGCGGCCGCGAGAGCGTTTCGCGGAAACGAAAAACCCGCCGACCGGCGGGTTTTTCTGTTTCGGGCCCGGCGGCCATCGACCGCCGTTGAAGCTTCCCGGCCGGAACCTCTGCCCTCAGGGCCGGCGACCTGTCGGCCGCCGTCGCGAAGCCCCGGCCGGAACGTGTTGCCTCAGGCCCTCGCCGGCTCCGGCATCGCCCGGAACGACTTCAGATACGCGGCGAAATCCTGCAGGCCCTGAATGCCGCTGGCTTCGGCCCGCGCGCACCACTCCTTGAAGTCCGCCAGCAGGCGCTCGTTACTCGTGTGCGCGCCTTCCCACAGCGCCTTCAGCTCCGCACGGAACTGCAGCACCGTCGCGAAGCTCGGATGCCGCTCGCGCAGCTCGTCGAGCCGTTCGCGAGATTCGCTGTCGAGCATGTGCGGCTGCCAGCTGAGCCAGCGGCGCACCTTCGCCACGACGGCGTTGGCGTTGTCTTCGAGCGAGTCGAGCTCGCGGCGCAGCACCGGCAGCGTCACGTGCTGCGTGTAGTGCCGCAGCACGTACATCCGGTTCACGATCACGGCCCGCAGCGCATCGAGCTCGGCCGCGACGTCCGCCGAGCTCGGCTCGTCGACCAGCACCGGCGGTGTCGCGACGCGCCGGATCTTCGCCAGCCCGAGCATCGAGAACAGCTTCAGGTGCAGCCAGCCCATGTCGACCTCGTGCCGCCGCATCGCGAACTTGGCTGACGTCGGGAAGGCGTGGTGGTTGTTGTGCAGCTCCTCGCCGGCCACGAACAAACCGATCGGCCACAGGTTCGTCGACGCGTCGTTGGTCTCGAAGTTGCGGTAGCCCTTGGCGTGACACAGCCCGTTGATGACGCCCGCGGCCATGACCGGCATGTTCGCCAGCTGGAACGCGATCATGATGATGCCGGGCACGCCGAACAGCACCAGATCCGCGACGACCAGCAGCGCGATACCGGAGTACGTGAAGCGCGAGTACACGTTGCGCTCGAGCCAGTCGTCCGGCGTGCCCTTGCCGTACTTCTCCAGCGTTTCCTTGTTGCGCGCCTCGGCCTGGTAAAGCTCGGCGCCCTCGAGCAGCACCTTCTTCAGACCGAAGATGCGAGGGCTGTGCGGATCACCTTCGCGCTCGCAGAAGGCGTGATGCTTGCGGTGCACGGCGACCCACTCTTTCGTCGGCGCGCCGGTGTTCAGCCAGAGCCAGAAGCGAAAGAAGTGCCGCAGGGCCGGATGCAGGTCCACCGACCGGTGAGCCTGGTCGCGATGGAAGTAGAGCGTGACGCCGATCATCGTGACGTGCATCCACAGGAGCGTGACGGCCACGTAGCCCCAGAAGCCGAGGCCGGCGAGGCCGTAAAAATAGTCGTTCAGAAATTCCACTGGTTCGAGTTCCCACAGAGCGAACGGCCACACACTATATCCGATCTGCCGTTTGCCAGGCAGGGACCTCTCGACATTTGGAAATTGCGGCGTCGGCAGAGCATTGGCGCCCGCAGCCGGCCCGCGTAAGCTGCGCGGCATGCCGGAGCTGCCAGAAGTCGAGACGACCCGCCGGGGGCTCGAGCCGCTCGTCGTCGGAAAGTCCATCGAGGCGCTCGACGTGCGCGAGCCGCGGCTGCGCTGGCCGATCGCGGCCGACCTCGGGCGCCGCCTCGCCGGGCGCCGCGTCACCGGGATCGGCCGCCGCGGCAAATACCTGCTGTTCGCGACGGACGGCGGCACGCTGCTCGTGCACCTCGGCATGTCGGGGGGGCTGCGCTTCCATGACGGCGCCGCGCCGCCGCCGGGCCGGCACGATCACGTCGACATCCGGCTCGCGGGCGGCGCCTGCCTGCGCTACAACGACCCGCGGCGTTTCGGCAGCATGCACTTCGCGACGGCGCCGGAACGGCACCCGCTGCTGCGGCACATCGGACCGGAACCGCTCGGCGACGACTTCACGCCCGAGTACCTGTGGCGCTCCACGCGCGGCCGTAAGACCGCGATCAAGCTGCATCTGATGAACAGCCGGATCGTGGCCGGCATCGGCAACATCTATGCGAACGAAGCCTTGTACCGGGCCGGCATCCATCCGGCGCGCCAGGCGGGCCGCGTCGCGCGGAGCCGCTTCGACCCGCTCGTCGATTCGATACGCGCCGTGCTGGCCGACGCGATCGTGCAGGGCGGCACGACGCTGCGAGACTTCGCCGGCAGCGACGGCAGGCCGGGCTACTTCCAGCTCGCGCTCGACGTCTACGACCGGGAAGGCGACGCGTGCCACCGCTGCGGATCGCCGGTGCGCATGCGCGTGCTGGGACAGCGCGCGACGTACTACTGCTCCGCCTGCCAGCGCTAGCGGAATCGGGATCCGGAAAAAGGCGGAAAAAGGGGTCAGGGCCCTTTTCGGCGAGAAAAGGGCCCTGACCCCTTTTC
>JAFGNC010000291.1 GCA_016927175.1 Gammaproteobacteria bacterium
GCCGAGCTCAGCATCCGCTGGCCGCCGCCGTCCCGGATGCCGCTCGGCAGCCCGCCCTCGTGCGGCGGGCGCTCGTCGCCGCTGCCGCTCCCGATCGCGCTCCCGAGCGTGCTCCCAATGGCCCTCCCGAACGAATAGGGCAGCGCGATCTGTGCCGGCTGACCCGCGCACCGGTTGCGCCAGAACGCTCTGCCGCGCTCCGCGTCCTCGTCCTCGAGCAGCTCGCGCTGCCATTCGGCGAACTGGAAGTAGTCGATCGCGGGCGGCGGCAGCGTTTCGCCCGCGCGGCGCGCCGCGTAGAGCCGCCCGAGCCGCGCGGGCAGCCGCAGCAGGCTGAAGGCGTCGGCGCACAGCGGCGCGACGTGCACGACGATCGCGTGCCTGCGCGCGGCGAGCTTCAGCATCGTCGCGTGCAGCAGCGGCCCGTTCTCGAGGTCGAGCACGGGTTGCGCGCCGTAGATCGCTTCGACGCGCGCAAACCGTTCCTCGGGGGGCGTGTCGCCGAGATCGACGTAGCGCCATGCCGGTTCGAGGGACGTCGCCGGATCCTGCAACGGCTCGAGCCCCGGCACGGAGCGGTACGGCGCCGTCAGCGCCGGGTTGCCGCGCGTCAGGTCATCGAAGCTGTCGGACAGCGCGTCGGCGTCTACGTCCCCGTCGACGGAGATCAGGCATCGCGCGCTCGGCACGAAGCCTTCGGCGGCAGCGCGCCAGATCCGTCGCTGCTGGGAGGACAGGCGATAGCCGCTCACCGCGGCGTGACTGTGCTGCGTTTGCATTCGTGTCGTCCGGTTGCGTCGATGCTGGTAAACGGCTCGGCCATCACGACGGCGATCCGCCGCGGCCCTTCGAAGGGCTCGCGGCCGTGCGCGACGAGCATGTTGTCGATCAGCAGGACGTCGTGCGTCTGCCAGTCGAACAGCGTCGTCTCGGCGGCATAGGCCGCGCGCAGCTCGTCGAGCACCTCCTGCTCGAACGGGCCGCCGTCTCCATAGAACGTGTCGAACGGGTAATCCTCGGGCGCGAGCCCCGCGGTGATCGCGTCGCGCGTCGCGGGCTCGAGGCTCGAGATGTGGAAGAACACGGCATGGTTGAACCAGACCCTGTCGCCGGTGCGCGGGTGCACGCGTATCGCCGGCCGCACCTGCCGCGTCCGCAGCCGTTCCTCGTCGAGCCATTCCCAGTCGATCCGGTTGTCGCGGCAGTGCCGCTCGACGGCCGCCCGCTCGTCCGTCTGGAACGCTTCCCGCCACGTGAGGCCGAGGCCCGTGCCGTAATTGCGCAGATACATGACTCCGCGGCTCTCGAACGCGTCGCGCGTCGCGGGCCGGAGCCGGGCGAGGATCCGCCGGCTGTCGGCGATCGGCGTGCGCCCGCCCGCCGTTGCGGGCCGCACGCAGTAGAACCACAGCTTCATCATCCAGTTCAGCGTGTACGACTGCTCGTTGTGCAGCACGATCGGCTGATCGGCGGGATGGTCCGTCGACGTGAAGACCATTCCCTTCAGCGCGTGCCTGGGCGAAGAGCGCTCGCCGTAGCTCATCAGCTGCGGTGACACGGCGCGCGCGACCGCTTCGAAGCGCTCGAGCGACGCGACGTCGAAGCCCCGAAACAGCAGCGCGCCGCATCGGTCGAGGTCGCCCCGGATCTCCTCGCGACGGGCCTCGGCCCACGCCGCCGCGTCGAGACCGGCTGCGGCCGGCGTCAGCATCAGCGGCGCGCGCGCTTCGCCGGCGAAGGAGTCCCTGCGCACGAGACGATCGCGCTCGATGCCGCTGCTGCGCGGCTTCAGCGCGACCAGCTTCGACAGATTCCTGCTGCGGCGCGCGCCGGTCTCGCCCGCGCCGCCACCCGCATCGAGCGCGATGCTGCCGATGCGGATCCCGGGCTGCACGACGGCCTGCGTCAGGAGCCGCTCGAGGTCTTCGAGCAGCTTCGCGATCCTCTGCGGATCGAACAGGTCCGTGTTGTAGCGGCACAGCAGGCGGAAGCGGCCGGCGTCGGTTTCGGTGACGATCAGGCTCATGTCGAACGCAGCCGTGCGTTGCTCGACGGGGATCTGCTCGAGAGTCAGGCCGGGCAGGCGCAGGGCCGGCATGCGCGCGTTCTGCAGTATGAACATGACCTGGAACAGCGGGTTGCGGCTCGGGTCGCGCACCGGCTGCAGCTCCTCGACGAGCTTCTCGAACGGCAGCTCCTGATGCTCGAACGCCTCGACCACGGCGCGCCGCACGCGTCGGAGCAGATCGACGAACGGCGGATCGCCGGACGCGTCGACGCGCAGCACGAGCTGGTTGACGAACAGCCCGATCAGGTTCTCTGTCTGCTCGCGCGTTCTGCCCGCGACGTCGGTGCCGACGACGATGTCGCTGTGGCCGCTGCGGCGCGCGAGCAGCGCGTCGAACGCCGCGAGCAGCACCATGAAGGGCGTCGAATTCTCGCTTCGCCCGAGCTCGCGGATCCCGTCGCTCGTGCCGTCGCTCAACTCGCGCGTCTGCCAGGCGCCGCGGAAAGTCTGCTGCGGTGGTCGCGGCCGATCTGCCGGCAGGTTCAGCGTCGGCAGATCCGTAAGGCGGCGCCGCCAGTAGTCGACGTGCCGGCGCAGCACGTCGCCGGTCATCTGCGCCCGCTGCCAGATCGCATAGTCGGCATAGCCGATCGGCAGCGGCGGGAGCTCGGCGGCCCGGCCGGAGCAATGGCCCGCATACGATGACGCGAACTCGTGCACGAACAGGCCGATGGACCATCCGTCGCTGACGATGTGGTGCATGTGCAGCAGCACGACGTGCTCGTCGTCCCGCAGCCGAAGCAGGTGCATCCGGATCAGCGGCGGGCGATCGAGCTCGAACGGCGCGTGCGCGCGTTCCTCGATCAGCCGCGCGGCGGCGGCC
>JAFGNC010000292.1 GCA_016927175.1 Gammaproteobacteria bacterium
CCTCGTTGTCGTCGTCGCGCTGCAGCAGCTCGCCGCCGGCCTTCGTGCACTCGTCGAGCTCTTCCTGCGGGGAGAAGTAGATGTTCAGCAGCTTCCCCGTCTTCGAGCACGTGCGTCGTCCGGTGAGGCGCTTCATCAGGATGTCGAAGTCGACGTCCATCAGCACGGCGACGTCGAGTCGCTGCCCGAGCCCTGCCAGCACGCGCTCGAGATCCTCGGCTTGAGAACGGTTGCGGGGGTAACCGTCGAGCACGTAGCCCTTCGCGGCGTCGGGCTTGCCGATCCTTTCCTTGATCATGCCGAGCACGATCTCGTCCGACACGAGGTCGCCCGCGTCCATCGCCGCCTTGGCCTTCAGGCCGAGCTCGGTGCCGTCGGCGACGGCCTGCCGGAGCAGATCGCCGGTCGACACCTGCGGCAGGGCGTAGTCGCTTTCGAGGCGCTTGGCCTGAGTGCCTTTGCCTGAGCCCGGCGCGCCGAGCATGACGATTCGCATGATGACCTCCGCGAGGTGGGTTCGTGAGAGGCGCAGTAAACTAACGGCCGCGGCAATCCGCGTCAAACGAGCCCCCACCCTTTGTTATTCTGTCCCGCGAGGCGCGGCAAGGCCATCGCGAGCGGAGAATTACGGTGAGACAGAACGCCTTTTATGCACAGTCGGGCGGCGTGACCGCGGTCATCAACGCGACGGCCTGCGGAGTCATCGAAACCGCCCGGAAGCATCGCGACAGGATCGGCAAGGTCTACGCCGGCCGCAACGGCATCATAGGCGCGCTGACCGAGGACATGATCGACACGGGCGCCGAGAGCGCCCGCACGATCGCCGCGCTGCGCCACACTCCCGGCGGCGCATTCGGATCCGCGCGCTACAAGCTGAAGGGGCTCGAGGAGAATCGCGCTGAATACGAGCGCCTGATCGAGGTCTTCAAGGCCCACGATATCGGTTACTTCTTCTATAACGGCGGCGGCGACTCGATGGACACGGCCCATAAGGTGTCGCAGATCGGGAAACGGCTCGGTTTCCCGGTCAGGTGCATCGGCGTGCCTAAGACGGTCGACAACGACCTGCCGATCACCGACACGTGCCCGGGTTTCGGATCGGTCGCGAAGTACGTCGCCGTGTCGACACGGGAGGCGGCGCTCGACGTCGTGTCCATGGCCAGAACGTCGACGCGGGTATTCATCCTGGAGGTCATGGGCCGGCACGCGGGCTGGATCGCGGCGGCCGCAGGCCTCGCCGGCAACGGCAACGGCGACGCGCCGCACGTGATTCTGTTTCCCGAGATCCCGTTCGACCGGGACGCTTTCCTCGCGCGCGTCAGGGACAGCGTCGAGCGCTACGAGTACTGCGTCGTCGTCGTGTCCGAGGGCACGCGCTACGCGGACGGCCACTTCCTCGCCGAGGCCGGCACGCGCGACGCGTTCGGCCACGCCCAGCTCGGCGGTGTCGCGGCCACGCTCGCGGAGCTGGTCCGCTCCGAGCTCGGCTTCAAGTACCACTACGCGATTGCGGACTACCTGCAGCGGGCGGCGCGCCACATCGCGTCGAAGGTCGACGTCGAGCAGGCGTACGCCGTCGGCAAGGCGGCGGTTGAGCTCGCGATCGCCGGCGAGACGGCCGTGATGCCGACGATCGTCCGCACGTCCGACAAGCCGTATCGATGGACGATCGGCAAGGTCGCTCTCGGCCGCGTCGCGAACCGCGAGAAGATGATGCCGCGGCGGTTCATCGGCAGGGACGGCTTCTCGATCACGCAGGCCTGCCGCCGGTACCTCGAGCCGCTGATCCGCGGGGAGGATTACCCGCCGTACCGCGACGGTCTGCCGACTTACGTCACGCTGCGCAACAAGCCTGTCGAGCGCCGGTTAGACACGGACTTTGTGCTAAAGTAACGGCCTTTTCGCACCCCTGCGGCGGCGGAAAAGCAGAAAAAACAGCGGTATACCCCGTCGCGCCTCTTTCTCCGCGGTCGGGGAGAGGGATCCACGTAAATCAAAACGGGCTCATACGCTGTGCCCGCAGCGGATGACGCTCGACGTTCGGGAGGACGGAATGAATCCGAATCTTGCTCTTTGGCTCTCGTTGGGAGCAGCAGTGCTCGCCGTGCTGTACGGCCTGTACTCGACCAGATGGGTGCTCGCCCAGTCGGCCGGCACGCCGCGAATGCAGGAGATCGCCAGCGCGATTCAGGAAGGCGCCGGCGCGTACATGAACCGGCAGTACCTGACGATCGGTATCGTCGGAGTCGTACTGTTCCTCGTGCTCGGCATCGCGCTCGCCTGGTCGACGGCCTTCGGATTCCTGATCGGCGCCGTGTTCTCGGCGCTCGCCGGCTACATCGGCATGTTCGTATCGGTCAGGGCGAACGTGCGCACCGCGCACGCTGCGACCCTCGGGATCAATCCGGCGCTTCAGGTCGCTTTCCGCGGCGGTGCGATCACGGGACTCCTCGTCGTCGGCCTGGGTCTGCTCGGCGTCGCCGGCTACTATGCGCTGCTGCAGGGGCTCGGGTTCGAGCAGGGCGACATCCTCGAAGCACTGGTCGGTCTCGCCTTCGGAGGGTCGCTGATCTCGATCTTCGCTCGTCTCGGCGGCGGCATCTTCACCAAGGGCGCCGACGTCGGTGCGGATCTGGTCGGTAAAGTCGAAGCCGGCATTCCGGAAGACGATCCGCGCAACCCGGCCGTCATCGCCGACAACGTCGGCGACAACGTCGGCGACTGCGCCGGCATGGCCGCCGACCTATTCGAAACCTACGCGGTCACGGTCATCGCGACGATGCTGCTCGGCGGGCTCACCGCCGCGGCGCTGGGCCCGAACGCCGTGATCTACCCGATCGTGCTCGGCGGCGTGTCGATCGTCGCGTCGATCATCGGCACGTTCTTCGTCAGCACGAAGAGCGGCAAGGTCATGGGCGCGCTGTACAAAGGCGTGATCGTGTCCGGTGTGCTGGCGGCGATCGCCTTCTACCCGATCACGCTGGTCGTGATGGGTGAAGGTTCGACCAACCTGTACTTCGCGGCGCTGATCGGTCTCGCGTTGACCGCCGCGATGGTCGTGATCACGGAATACTACACAGGCACGCAGTACAAGCCCGTCAAAACCGTCGCGGAGGCTTCGACCACCGGCCACGCGACGAACATCATCGCGGGTCTCGGCATCTCGATGAAAGCGACGGCGCTGCCCGTCATCGCCGTCTGTCTGTCGATCTGGGGCGCCTACGAGCTCGCCGAGCTTTACGGCATCGCGATCGCCGCGACGACGATGCTGTCGATGACCGGCATGATCGTGGCGCTCGACGCTTTCGGGCCGATCACCGACAACGCCGGCGGCATCGCCGAGATGTCGGAGCTTCCGCCCGAGGTCCGCAACGTCACGGACGCGCTCGACGCCGTCGGCAACACGACGAAGGCCGTCACGAAGGGTTACGCGATCGGCTCGGCGGGTCTGGCGGCGCTCGTGCTGTTCGCCGACTACACGCACCGCCTGGACGAGGCCGGCGCCGACAGCGTCTTCGAGCTGTCCGACCCGCGCGTGATCATCGGGCTGTTCATCGGCGGCCTCGTGCCGTACCTGTTCGGCGCGCTCGCGATGGAAGCAGTGGGGCGCGCGGCCGGCTCGGTCGTCAACGAGGTGCGTCGGCAGTTCCGCGAGATCGCGGGCATCATGGAAGGGACGACGAAGCCGGATTACTCGACGGCCGTCGACCTGCTGACCAAGGCGGCGATCAAGGAGATGATCGTCCCGTCGCTGTTGCCGCTGCTCGTCCCGATCATCGTCGGCGTGCTGCTGGGTCCCGAGGCGCTCGGCGGCCTGCTGCTCGGCACGATCGTCACGGGTCTGTTCGTCGCGATCTCGATGACGACCGGGGGCGGCGCGTGGGACAACGCCAAGAAGTACATCGAGGACGGCAACTTCGGCGGCAAGGGCTCCGACGCGCACAAGGCGGCGGTGACGGGAGACACTGTCGGCGACCCCTACAAAGACACTGCGGGGCCGGCGATCAACCCGTTGATCAAGATCATCAATATCGTCGCACTGCTCGTCGTCACGCTGATCGTCTAGCTCGTCCCTCCGGCACCGCCGCCTTCTTTCGGGGCGGCGGTGCTGGTTTCCTCTCCGCTCTTCCCTCAGCCGTGACTGGCGGTCTGGAGCCGGCGCGAGGCGTGCGGCGGCCTGAGCCTTTCCGCGACCGTCTGGCGCCAGGGACGGCGCCAGACGAGCCGCAGGGATGCGAGTTCCGGCGTGCCTCTGAAAGGCATCACTGACGGCGCGTTCCGGCGCCGCCGACCGCGCGGAAGCCACTCTTTTGCGACGCGGCAGGACGTTGAATCAGTGCAGCGGTCGCGGGCGCTCGATGACGTAGCCCTGCACGAAGTCGACGCCGAGGTGGCGCGCCGCGTCGAACGACGGCTGATCCTCGACCTGCTCCGCCACGACGCGGAAATCGAGCGTCCGCGCGAGCTTGATCATCGCGCCGACCATCTCCCGATTCACGTCGTCATTGCCGAGATTCCGCGTGTAGACGCCGTCGATCTTCAGATAGTCGAGCGCCAGCCGCTTCAGGTTCGCGAACGAGCCGATCCCGCTGCCGAAGTTGTCGAGGGCAAATCGGCAGCCGATGCCGTGCAGCACGGCAATGAAGCGCTGCGCGTGATCGAGATTGCTGACGACGGCCGATTCGCGAATCTCGAAGCAGATCTTCGCCGGGTCGACGCCCGTGTGATCGAGCACCTCCACGACGAACTCCAGGAACCCTTCGTCGCCGAGCGTCTGCCCCGACAGATTGATGTTGCAGGTCCGCTCGTCCGGCAGGTGCAGGGCGCCGCTCGCGATCGCCGTCAGCGTCGCCTGCACGACCCACCGGTCGATATGCGACATCAGGTGGTAGCGCTCGGCGGACATCAGGAACTGCGACGGCGGTATCGGCTTGCCCGACTCGTCGCGCATGCGCAGCAGCACCTCCGCGGCCGGCCCGCTCGCGACGCGCCCGCCGACGGCGATGATCGGCTGGATGTACAGCTCGAACCCGTTTTCCTTCAGCGCGCGCTGCAATCGTTGCAGCCAGCGGATCTCGCCGCGCTCGCGCGCGAGAACCTCGTCCCGCGCGGAGTACACGTGCACGCGGCCGCGGCCCTGCTGCTTCGCGACGTAGCACGCCGAGTCGGCGGCGCTGATGACGGCCTCCGCCGACGTGCTCTCGTGTCCGACCTCGACCATGCCGATGCTGACGCCGATGTCGAAGACCTGGTCCTGCCAGGAGAAGTGATAGTCCGCGATCGCCTGACAGACGTCGTCGGCGATCTGTCGCGCCTTGTCGAGCGGGCAGCCGGCCAGAAGCATCGCGAACTCGTCGCCGCCGACGCGTGCGACCGTGTCCGAGTCACGGACCTTGTCCTTCAGCAGCGACGCGATCTCCCGCAACAGATTGTCGCCGGCGATGTGCCCGCAACTGTCGTTCACGACCTTGAAGCGGTCGAGATCGAGATAGCTGACCACGTGGCCGGTCGCCTCGCCGCGCGCCGATTTCAGCGCCGCTTCCAGCCGGCGCTCGAACTCGGCCCGGTTCACGAGCCCGGTCAGCGCATCGTGCGCCGCCTGGTAGGACATCTCCCGCGCAAGCCCGCGCATCTCGCTGACGTCGTGAAAAATGATCACGCAGCCCGCGACGTCGCGATCGGGCCCGCGTATCGGGGACGCCGTCAGCTCCGTCGAGAACTCCCTGTCCGCCTGCTTGCTCATCAGCAGCGCGTGCCGACCGAGGTTGACACGGCGCCGCTCGGCCAGGCACTGCGAGACCGGATCGCCGAGCGAAGTCCGGTCCACCTCGTCCACGAGCGCGATCAGATCGGCGAGCTTCTTGCCGATCGCGAAGCTGCGGGTCGTGCCCGTCAGCTGTTCGGCCGCCTCGTTCATGTAGTCGATCGTGCCCGCGGTATCGGTCGTGATCACACCTTCGCCGATGGACTCGAGCGTGACCCGCGCCTGAAGCTTCCCCCTGCCGAGCGCTGCCTCCATGCTCTTGCGGTGACTGATATCCCTTGCGATCGTCAGCAGCGCGGACCTGCCCTGCCATGAAGCGCGTCGGCTGTGCAGCTCGACCCACAGGCCCTGCTCATCGCTGCTGATCAGCTGCACCTCGAGCGGCTCGGGCGGCGCATCACGCCCGAGCCGGCTTTGGACGTGCTTGCGGAACATCGCCCGGTAGGCCGGCCGCAGCAGGTCGGTCACCGGCTTCCCGACCAGCGTCGCAGGCTCGACGCCG
>JAFGNC010000293.1 GCA_016927175.1 Gammaproteobacteria bacterium
CGTGTGCCTCGCGGCTCTGCTGCGCTCCTCCAATATCTGGCCATAAGCCGGTGCGCGCGATCCGCGTCGACCGCGTAGGCATCGCGGTGGCCCTCTTCCAGGGGCTGTTACTCCCGCAATTCGCCTTGAATTCCCTGCCGGCACGCATTTCAATGAAACCACGCGATCGAGACGCGGGCGTGGACGCCCGCCGGGGCCGAATCAATCAGAGGGGCAGCAGGACGATGAAGTCATTTCGATCCGCCGCCATGGCCGCCATGGTGCTCTTTGCCGCGCCGCTTCAGGCGCAACAGATCGTCGATCCCGGTTTCGACAGCGTCGGCCGCGGCTGGCCGCTCGCGGCGGATGCGCGCGAGCACGGGGAGGTCGGACCCGAATTCTCGTTCGGGCCCGACAGCGATTTCGGCGGGACCGCGCGCGGCGGAGACGTGCCGCCGGGCGTCACGCCGCTGCCGGTCGATCTCTTCACGACGGAGGACTTCTACCAGGACAAGGCGCTGTGGAGCGACCCGCGATACTTCCGCTGCAACAGCCCGATCGGCATCGAGGCCGAGTCAGGCGCAGTCGGTAATCCGTTGATCGTCGGCAATGATCCTTCGACCGCGGCCTGGGGGCACTGCGATCGGGACTATCCGCGCGAGGCGATCGTCAGCCCTTACCCGTTCGAGACCGCGCAGCAGCACTACGAGGCGCTGCTCGCCGAGACGAAGCAGCGCGGCGGGCCGGCGAAGCCCGCGTACGAGGACATCGCGGACTGGACCGGGTTCTATCTGCGCCCGAGCACGACACCCGGCAACGAGTACTGGTACCGCGGGCATCACAATCAGATTCCGACGCTGCTGTCGCTGCTGACGCCGGAGTATCAGCAGCGCATGGTTCAGCAGGCCTACCACGAGGGCCACGGCCATGCGCAATGGCCGTCGCAGTATTGCTGGCCGGAAGGTTTCATGCGGCGCTGGCACGAGTCGGCGGTGCGGGAGCATCAGATCATCGCAACGCCGGAGGTCGTGCAGATCCTGGCCGGCGTTGCGCGCAACTTCATCACGAATATCTACGTCGGGCGGGAGTTCGAAATGGACGGGGCCGTGCCGCGGCTCGGCGCGCAAGTGCCGCGCTGGTACGGCGAGACGATCGGGTTCTGGGACGGCGACACGCTGATCACGTGGACGTCGAACATTCAGGGCTGGATGGTGCACGGCATGTTCGAGTACTCGAACCGGATGCAGACCGTCGAGATCTACACACCGATGCGCGACGAGAGCGGTGAGTTCCTGGGTCTGAACCACGAGGCGATCTTCTACGACCCCGAGGCGCTCGTCGAGCCGGTGCGGATCGTTCGCAACCTGATGAAGCGGAGCGGTGTCGGCGAAGGCGACCCCTACACGTTCATCGAGTGTGTGCAGACGATCTATCCGATCGACGGCGTGGCGACACCGGTCACCCCGGGCAACGTCATCGAGTACGAGGTGCCCGACATGTACGGCCGGCCGTGGGCGCATATCTGGGAGCAGCACTTCGAGCAGGGCATGCAGAGGCCGGAGCCGAGCGAGGACATCTTCAGCTTCGAGTAAGCAGCCAGAAGCGGCGCACGAGAAGGCACTCGCTACGGCCAGGAGCTGAGGCGAGCCGATCGCGCTCGGGCAGGGGCGCATCGGCCCCGAGAAAGTCGTCTTACCGCACCGCCGGCACTGCCCTGCCGCCGAATCATTCCGCGGAAACGTACCCGTCGACCAGCACGTATTTCGAGTCGAGGAACGCCACGAGGTCGATGAGCTGGCGCACGGTCATGTTCTCGATGTGCGGCATGGGCATCGGGGACTCCAGCGGCAGCACTCCTTCGAGCAGCTGGCGATCCCGATATCGCGCCGCAATGACGTGATTCGGATTGATGACGGACGTCACGAGCTCGGCGTAGCTCTTCACCGCAACGCTCTCGCCTCCGAGCTCCAGCATCACGTCGTCAGCCCCGGCGAGCCGCGGCAGTCTCTCTCCCGCGACACTGTGGCACTGGTGGCATCGGTGATCGATGAAGGCCTGCCGTCCGGCATCGACGTCCCCTTCCTCGATCGGAAAGCCGAACGTCGGCGTATAGCTGCAACCTGACGCGAGCGCCGCAAGCGTCGGCACGACCATCAAGCATGCCTCTTTCAAGCGCACGTCGACCTCCTAGCGTTGAGACAGAATCTCGCTTTCGATGTAGCTCGCGACGTCGTGAAGGTCCTCGAGCGAGTAGGCGCTGCCGAAAGCCGGCATCGCCGTGCCGTCCACGCCGGACCTCGCCTTCACGATGATGTCGGTCACTTCAAGCTCGTTCGAGAACGGCACGCCGAGGTGGCCGCCTTCGCCCATCGGCCCGTGACACGACACGCACACGGTGGCGTAGATGTCCGCACCCCTGCCGAGGTTCGCGGTCCGCTCTAGATCGAGCCGGGCCAGGAACGCCAGCGGATCGGTGCTCTCGCCTTCTTCGGTCTCGTCGTCGGGCGGCGGATCGCCGGAGCCGGGCGGCAGCGAGTCGATCTCGCCGTCGAGCGAGAAGAGCCAAAGCCCGTCGTTGAGCCGGCCGCCCGTCACGCCGCCGCCGGCGACACCGGCGAGATACTGCACGCCCTCGTGCTCGAAAGTCGTCGCCGTCGTCGTGAA